>DOZA01000370.1 GCA_003518245.1 Bacteroidales bacterium
GGAAGCCACATCTGCAACCCTGCTTGGTGAAAGTGCCGTAACAGACGAAAAGGCGGAAATTGATTTTTCATACGAGGGTGTCATTGCCCATGAGATTGCACACCAGTGGTGGGGAGACCTTATAACCTGCAGAAGCTGGGAACATACCTGGATGAATGAAAGTTTTGGAACTTATTCAGATCATCTGTATAAAAGATATGCATGGGGTAAAGATGAAGGTGATTATGACCTGCTGAGAAAAAAGAATGGATACCTGCATGAAGCACATAACAGGTATATGAGGCCTATTGTTTTCAACCGCTATGAAAGTCCAGGTCAGAATTTCGACAGTCATACTTATCCTAAGGGGGCCTGTGTGCTTCATATGCTAAGATTTATACTGGGCGATGAAACCTTTTTCAGGACACTGAGTGAATTTCTTCACAGGCATGAATTCCAGTCAGTAAGCACACAGGACTTTATTACCTGCGTTAAGGAAGTAAGCGGAAAGAATATGGACTGGTTCTTTGAACAGTTTCTTTTTCACCCAGGTCATCCCGTTTTTATTATTGAAAAGGAATGGGATGAGCTTACAAAAACACTTACTCTTGAAATAACCCAGGCACAGGATAAATGGGAAAAGGTTCCGATTTATAAAATACCGGTAAATATCGGATTGTATACTGCAAATAAAAAAATTGTAAAGCAGGTATGGATAAATAAAAAAACAGAGGTTTACAAATTTAATCTTGATTCCAAACCTTTGATGGTACGATTTGATGAAGGCAACAACCTTCTGAAAGAATGGACATTCAAAAAAACAGAAGAAGAACTTCTCTATCAGTCAAAAAACGATGACATGACTGGCAGGCTCTGGGCACTAAATGAACTAAAAAGCTTTTCTGGCTCAAAAAGAACCATCGATACATGGAGCGACGTCGCCATAAATGATAGTTTCTGGGCAGTAAGGGAGGCTGCTCTCAGGATCCTTGGCGAATCCGGGAAGAATGACTATAAAAATTTATTCTTAAAAGCTACCAACGATAAAAGTTCAAAAGTAAGAACAGCAGCTGTAAATATCCTGGGTAACTTCAGAGAACAATCATTGACAAGCCATTTAAGGAAAATTTTTGAGACTGATAAAAGCTACCTGGTAATGGCAGAAGCTCTTAAGTCCATTGGTAAATGTGGCGGAAAATCGCAGCTCAGCTTTCTGAAAGAAGCAAAAAAAGTACAATCACACCGCGATATAGTTAAAAGAGCTGCTGAGCAGGCTATTGAAATGATTAACGGGAAATAGTTATTTTAAAACAAAATAAATCATAAACTATGAAAATAAGAGTTATTACCAGTGTTGTATTAATACTATTTTGCTCTTCAGTGTTTGCCCAGAAGGGAATAATTAGAAAAACTCTGAAAGCAGATAAACAGTTTTTGCTCTATCCAATAAATAATAACACCTCGAGAAAGAAACTGGAGTTTAATACAAAGAATCTGGCAACTTATCTGGATATTAAGATCTCTTCTCACCATGATAGTATAGACTACTGGGTATTTATGGATGTCAGCCGATTTGAAGGACAAAAGCTGAAAATAACTGCAGAAGAAAGTGATTATATGAAGAAAGCTTTTAACCTTATCACTCTTAATGATAGTATAATAACTGAAACACCAGTATATGATGAAGAATTGCGTCAGCAAGTACATTTCTCCAGTCGCCGAGGCTGGAACAATGACCCCAACGGCCTGGTGTATTTCGATGGTGAGTATCATCTGTTTTACCAGCATAATCCTTACGGATGGCACTGGGGTAACATGCACTGGGGTCATGCAGTAAGTACAGATCTAATCCAATGGAAGGAGTTGCCGGATGCACTCTACCCTGATGAACTGGGTACGATGTTTTCCGGATCTGCTGTAATAGATAAGAATAATACAACAGGATGGGGAGAGAATGTAATGGTGGCAGTTTATACTGCAGACAGAGGAGAGCCAAGGCATGAAGTACAATGCATTGCCTACAGTACAGATAATGGACGAACTTTTACAAAGTATCAGGGTAATCCGGTTATTGACAGTTATAAGAGATGGGAATCCCATTCTACCAGGGACCCTAAAGTATTCTGGTATGAACCTGATAACAAGTGGGTTATGGCTCTTTACGAGGTGGAAAGTGTCAGTATATATAATTCAGAAAATCTCAAGGATTGGATCTATAAAAGTCATGTTTCCGGGTTTCATGAATGCCCTGAACTTTTTGAACTGGCAGTCGATGGCGATGAGAATAATAAGAAATGGGTTTTGTACAGCGCATCCGGAGTTCACAAGATAGGAACATTTAACGGGGAAGTGTTCACAACAGAAGTTGCAAGGCCAAGCTACATTGGTGGTGGTATGTACGCGGCCCAGACCTATAATAACTCACCGGATGGAAGACGAATACAAATTGGCTGGGGAACAATCTCTTCCGAAGGAATGCCATTTAATCAGATGATGACATTCCCTGCGGAAATGAAGCTGAAAACCGGACCCGAAGGAGTAAGATTACATCATAGGCCAGTTGACGAGATAGAACTTTTACATAAAAAATCATATACCTACGAAAACCTTATTATTAGTCAGGAAGACATCAATAATATTATAAAACAACCTTCTACCAGGTTATTACACGTAAAATCGAGTTTTGAGCTAAGAGGTAATGATCCTCTTTCCATAATAATTAACGGTCATAAAATTACCTATAACCCGAGGTCAGGGAATAAGAATGAAACCTTTCTCCCTTATCCGGCCTCCAGGCTGAAACTTGAATTAATAGTGGATATTAATTCTATTGAAGTATTTATCAATGACGGACAATTTGTTAAGGTAATAGCTCATAATTCAGCAGCCAATGAACCGGGAATATCATTCGAAGGTAAAGGACAATCAATTATACAGAAACTTGAAATACACGAACTGGAATCTATCTGGAATACCAAAAACCAGTAAAATGAAAAAAACAAATCTTATTATTTTTCTGCTGTTGGCTATATTACCATTTAAACAACTCCAAGGTCAGAATAGGGAATTTGCAAATCTTAAACGATACCAAAATGCTAACAAGATGCTGCCTGAAAAGGGAGAAGAGGGTAAAAGAGTTGTTTTTATGGGTAATTCAATAACTGATAGCTGGCCTGAAAGTTTTTTTGAAAATAAACCTTATGTTAATCGTGGAATAAGTGGGCAAACTACTCCTCAAATGCTGATCAGGTTCAGACCTGATGTACTTGATCTGAAACCCTCAGTTGTGATTATTCTAGCAGGAACAAATGATCTTGCCGGAAATGCCGGACCGGCAACACTGAAGATGATAACAGACAATATTAAATCAATGTGTCAGCTTGCTGAAGCAAACAACTGTAAGGTAATATTATGCTCTGTCCTCCCGGCAACTATATACTCTTGGAGAAAAGAGGTTGGGAACCCTTCTGAGAAGATCATTGAGTTAAACAAACAATTAAAAAAATATGCAAAGCAGAACGGGCATATATACGTGGATTATCATTCATCAATGAGGAATAGTGAGAATGGATTAAAGCAGGAATATGCCAATGATGCTGTTCACCCAAATAAAGAGGGATATAAGGTAATGGAAAAACTTGTTAAAGAAGCCATTTCCAAAACCATGAAGGGTAAGTAGTATCAATAACATCCTGTCTGAAGCTGAATCAGCATACGAAGATACTGGCCTGGGGCATCTTTCTCCGTTCTTTGTAGAAGTAATATAATTATTCATACACATCTTTAAAAATTACGCTATGACCTTGAAAAATAAATTATTAGCTTGTTTGTTCTTCTTTACTCCCTTATTGCTTTTTACACAGTGTGACTCACAAAAAAAGAATAGTGATGAAAGGCCTAACATAATAGTTATCCTGTCTGATGATATGGGTTACTCAGACATTGGATGCTACGGTGGTGAGATTAAAACCCCAAACCTGGATAAGCTTTCCGAGAATGGCCTTCGATTTACCCAGTTTTATAATACAGCACGCTGCTGTCCCACCAGGGCAAGTTTGCTTACAGGATTATACCAGCACCAGGCAGGTGTGGGCCAGATGATGTCTGACAGGGGACTAAGGGGTTATGAAGGCAACCTGAGTAATGAATGTATTACCATTGCCGAGGCATTAAAGACTGCAGGTTATTCCACCTATATGGCAGGTAAATGGCATGTAACTCCATACAGACCTGAAAGACAGGATAAAAGTAACTGGCCCTTGCAAAGGGGATTTGAAAAGTTTTATGGAACCATTCACGGTGCAGGTAGTTTCTATGATCCGAGCAGCCTTTCAAGAAATAATGAATTCATTTCCCCGTATAATGATCCTGAATACACACCAGAAACATATTACTACACCGATGCTATCTCAGATCACGCAACACGCTTTATCCGTGAACATAATGATGACAATCCTTTCTTCTTGTATGTTGCCTACACATGTGCTCACTGGCCAATGCATGCTTTTGAAAAAGACATCAATAAATACAGGGGGATATATGATTTAGGTTATAGTGCGATCCGGGAACAACGTGTAAAGAAGATGAAGGGACTCGGTATCCTTCCTGACAAATGGCAGGTAAGCCCTAAAGATGGTGAACCATGGTCACAGATACAAAACAAGGAATGGGAAGCCCGGTGTATGGAAGTATATGCAGCTATGATAGACAACATGGATCAGGGCATCGGACGTATTATTGGCGAGCTTGAAAAGAAAGGTGAACTGGATAATACACTTATCCTCTATCTGCAGGATAACGGGGGTTGCCACGAAAGCTATGGCCGCCGTTCACGGAACCCTGTTGATACTACTTTGACTGCCGAAGATTTGCAAACGAAAATGATACCCGATGTTACCCGTGATAACAAACCTGTACTTATGGGACAGGATGTAATGCCAGGAGGTTCTGACTCATTCATATCCTACGGTCTTAACTGGGCTAATGTGTCAAATACACCATTCAGGCTATATAAAACCTATGTACATGAGGGAGGGATATCAACCCCGCTAATTGTACACTGGCCAAAAGGTATAAAAGCAAAAAATGAATGGAGACATACACCGGGACACCTGATCGATTTAATGGCAACATGTGTGGATATTGGGAAGACAGAATACCCCGCCGAATATAATGGCAATAAAATTATTCCACTTGAAGGTAAAAGCCTCGTTCCTGTCTTTGAAAAAGATGAACTGGAAGAACGAATGCTATTCTTTGAGCACCTTAGAAACAGGGCTGTTAGAGCCGGTGACTGGAAGCTGGTTGCAAGAAGTCTGGATGGTCCCTGGGAATTATACAATATGAAAGAAGACCGGACTGAGATGAATAATCTGATAGACCAATATCCTGAAAAGGCTAAGGAATTAATCAATGCCTGGGAAGAATGGGCTGTAAGAGCATATGTTAAACCATTTCCTGAATCAAGAAAGAAATGAATAAAATTATACGATTAGTATTAGCACTGGCATTTCTCCTGGTAGCTAATACTGATTCAATTAAAAGCCAGGCTGATAAATATAATACGGCAATCTCTGATCACAGGCTGACACTTTTTTATAGTGAAGCAACAAGATCATACGAACTATATGATGCCAGTGAGGGGCTGATATTATCAGCCGGGATTGTCAGATATTGTAAGAATAATGAATCCATCTCAACTAATGACCAGGATATCAATCATATAATTAGAGAAAACGATGACAATAAACTTATCATTGATTTCGATAAAAGTTTTACTGTAGAAGCAGAATTGCAGGGAGATTCCATTCTGATATTTAAAACCGGAGGAAATTTTTCAGGTGCTATTTGTCTGTCGGCCAGAGCACCGCTTTCTGACCGTACAATGGCAGCAGTCCTTATGAATGAGAAAGCTAATGATAATAACATTCTTGTACAGACTCTTGGAAAAAATGATCTACCGGGCCAGAAATCAATTTTTGACCCATACAAGGATCTGGCAATACAACTTGAATCAGATGGCACAGCAGAATGGGATTTCTTTTATCAATGGCAGTTGAAGGCAATTGCTCAAACCGGTCAGACATTATGCCGGATAAAACTTATCAGAAACTACTATAGAGACAGACTTGGAATAACATATTATGCCCCTGTCAAAAAACGAAGCTATTTCCAGAAGGCTCCTGCACTGGCTATGACCTGGGTTGGTATAGAGGGTAAATTTAACAGACCGGATTTCTCCCAGCGTAAAGAATGGCTTTATCCGAATATCGACTGGGTAGCTGAACACCTGCTTCCATATGCCGGTGAAATAATATTCCAGCTTGATGATAACTACCCTATCGATGATCCTCAGTATATGAGGGATATTTCAGATTATATTCGCAGCAAAGGATTGATCCCCGGGATATGGCTGGCACCATTTGGTGTTGCTCCGTATAAGGAGACTGAGTCACATCCGGAATGGTTTATCCATAACCCTGACGGGTCACTTATTACTACTTTTTCGGGTTTAAGTTACGACGATTATAAACACTATAATTCAGCCGTGCTGAATGTAAATAACAGGGAAGCTGTTGATAAATGGTTTGCAGGCTTCCTGAGAGAGGTCAGTGAAGACTGGAATTATGATTACTTCAAAATTGACGGAATACCCGCAATACTTAATGTCTATAAAAAATCTGTCGATGGGGGTGGTGTGGATGGAGTGAGAAGGGGGCTGCATATTATTCGCTCCGTTCTGGGTCCGGACAAATATATAAATACGTGCTGGGGTTTACCCCTTGAAGGAATAGATATTGTAAACGGCTCACGTGTGGGAGGTGATACCGAGCAACTGGATCAGGTGATAAGCAGGGTTGCTGTACCACAGAACTACCTGAACAATGTTGCATGGTATAGCGATCCTGATGGTGCAGCTAACATGTATGCATCAACTGTTCAACGTGCCCGCCTGAATTTCCTTGGAAGGGCCCTTCTCGGGCAACCCTATGTTACCGATGATAACTGGACGAAAGTACCGGACAGAATCCTGGAGGTCTGGAAAAAAACTCTCCCTACGATTGAAAGTTTACCCGTAAATCTTTACCGGATCAGGGATGGGGAAAAATATAATCACCTCAATTTGAAAATTACAAAACCATGGGGAAGATGGGATGTAGTTGCACTTACTAACTATGAGAAATCAGACAGGCAGGTATCACTTGAGCTTGGGAAACTGGCCCTGGATGCTGAGAAAGTGTATGTGTTTGATTTCTGGAACAGTAAGTATCTGGGAGAATTCAGCAGCAATGAAAGTATTCTAAGGAATATGAAAGCCATCGATGCTCATTGCTTTAGTGTAGTCACTGCACAAAATGACAGGCCGGTTTTAATTTCGACAAGCAGACACTTTACACAGGGAGGAGTTGATATTGAAAAAATGAGTTACTTAAAGGAAGGATCGAAATGGCTGATAAAGGGAGAATCAGCTACACTGGTAGCAAAAGACCCTTATGAACTGGTATTCAAGACAAACGCTTATGCACTTGAAGAAGCATCCGCATCAGACGGAACTGTTACAATAACCAAAAGGAAGGGTATTGCCTCAGTAAGAATAGTGCCTGATCATACTGAAACAGACTGGGAATTGTCGTTTAAACCGGATGAAAATCCCTATGTCAGTTTCGGATCAGAACTGGTTCATATCATACCCGGTGAAACAACAAAAGTACCGGTAGAAACTAATGATGTTTCTGCCAGGTGGAGGGTAAGTTCCGATAACAGGGATATAAAGATCAAGGAAGATAATAAAGGATCATATATTACATTTACGTTAGACCCGGATATCATTGAACCGGAAACAAGCTGGTCAGCATATTTAACTCTGGAGAGTGAAAATGCAGGTATACACATCGACAGTCTGCTTCTTGAAGCACAAGGACCTGACAGGAATAATATTGCTCTTCAGTCCACTGCATCTGCATCAAGTATATACTTCTGGGGCGATCAAAACGGATACGGACGACCTGCAGGAGCAAACGACGGACTCGGCTTTAAGGCATGGGAGGCAGCTGAAGGTGAGAAAGACGGATGGATAGACTTAATGTGGAAGGAACCTGTCACCTTTCAGAGGATAGTGATCGATGAATGGCTCGAAAGCGGAGGTAATATACAATCATGGTCACTCGAGGCCGGACATAAGAAATATGAGTATACTCCCAGGAGACAGACCCAGTCGATAGTCACATATGATCCCGGTAAAGAGTACATGGAAGAAATAGCAAGCGGGAATTTAATCGGAAGAGGATATGTTATTGAACTGGATAAGCCTGTAACAGCTAATACACTCAGCTTAATCATAAATAAGGCAAGCGACAGACCAGGGGTATGGGAGATTGAAGTTAATCCGCCGAAAAATGAAAAATAAAATGAGCTTGTAAGCTATTTAGACTCTTCTATCGGTAGAACGAATATCAATTATTCAAGAATGAAAGAACATAGAAACCCCCTCAAACTGGCATTGGTTGTGATTGTCGTACTGATCTGTAACCTCAGCAAGGGAGCAGCTCAATCCACTGCATTCCCGGAAAGTATTATAACAGAGAAACCGGGAGTAAATGATTTTCAGCTTGTGACAATACAAAATGCTGCTACTATCCTTATTGATGAGAAAGACAAGGAAACAGTGAAATTGTGTGCCGGCTTGTTTGCTGATGATGTTGAACGAGTTAGCGGGCAGAGACCATCGCTCGTTTATGATATCAGGGATACTGAGATTAACACTGTTATTATAGGGTCAATAGAAAACAGCAGTATCATCAGGAAACTCATTTCTAAGGAAAAGATAGATGTTTCAGGAATAAAAGGACAATGGGAAAGCTGCCTTACACAGGTTGTCGATAATCCCCTTCCCGGAATCGCTCAAGCCATCGTTATTGCTGGCAGCGACAGAAGAGGGACAGCGTACGGGATATTCGAACTATCAAAACAAATAGGTGTTTCACCGTGGTATTATTTTGCTGATGTGGCACCAAAAAAGAAACAAGAAATATATGTAAAAGCCGGAAGATATATTCTTAAATCCCCATCTGTTAAATACCGTGGCATCTTTATCAATGATGAAATGTGGGGTCTTCGACCCTGGGCTATGTATACCCTGGCACCTGAAGAAGGTAAGGGTCTGGGACCAACAACCTACAGTAAGATCTTTGAGCTATTGCTACGTTTAAAGGCAAATACTTTCTGGGTTGCAATGCATCAGCAGACAAGGCCGTTTAACTGCTACGAGGATAATAAGGTAGTGGCAGACAGATATGGGATTGTTGCATCGTCAGGAGAACCTATGCTTTGCAGCAATATTGCCGGTGCTAACTGGGACCGTGAATACCCCAATGAACCATGGGATTATGTTAAAAACAGGGATCATATCTATAAGTACTGGGAAAACAGGGTTAAAATAAATGGAAAGTACGAGAATCTGTATTCGCTTGGTAAAAGAGGCAAGGATGATGAATCAAGTCCGGAAATAAATGTCCCGGTCCTTGCTCAGATAATAAAGGACCAACGAAATATCCTGAAAAAATGGGTCAATAAAGATATTACAAAGGTTCCCCAGTTTATGTTACCATATTCGGAGATTCTTGGAGTGTATAACGAGGGACTGAAGATACCTGATGATGTAACTATCTGCTGGCCGGATGATAATTTTGGGAATATCCGGCAATTACCTGACAGAAAAGAGAGGGAACGTTCAGGGGGATCCGGTATTTATTACCACTTCCAGTGGTTAAATGGTGCCACCACGGCTTATACCTGGGCCTGCACCACTCCATTGGCACTTACATGGTCAGAGATGAAAAAAGCATTTGATTACAATGCTAAAAGATTATGGATGGTTAACGTTGGAGATATTAAGCCGGCTGAAATAAATATTGAATATTTTATGCAGCTTGCATGGGACATCTCGGCATGGGATAATCATAATACTCATCAATTTTTAACTCAGTGGGCCGCACGCGAATTCGGAGAGGAATATGCCTCCACTATAGCAGATATAATGGATAAACATTACGAGCTGGGATATGCACGCCGGCCTGAAAACATGATGATGTACAACGGATATAAGAATGAGCTTTCATGGGAATGGTTCAGCATAAGCAATTATAATGATGAAGCACAGAAACGGATCGATGAGTACAACACACTGATAAAAGGAGTAGATAAAATCTATATTTCATTGCCGGAAGAGTATAAGGATACATTTTTTCAAACTGTGGTATACAACGTTAAAGGAACAGCTCTTCAGAATATAAAAATACTCTGTGCACAGAAAAGCATAGCCTATGGGAAACAGAAGAGAGCCAACGCTGCCAGGTATGCTTCCATGGCTCAACAGGCAGAAGATGATATAAATAAACTGATCCATCACTATAACCGTGAGCTGGTTACGGCCGGAGATAAATGGGATAGGATGGCCTCACTGCCCGGACCATGGGGTGGTCAGTGGCACCAGTGGGATATGCCTCCACTGAGCTTTTATTCGGGAAACGGGGAGCCAATAATGAAGGTAGCAACTGAGGGAGGAGAGGAAGGACAGATTCCGGGCTTCAGTGTCTACAACAAGGACAAGCACTTCATTGATCTTTACAATACCGGAAACGGAGCAGTTTACTGGTCCTCTTCAGTAAGCAATGACTGGATCACACTAAGTGATATAAGCGGGATTATTTATGATGAAAAAAGGATATGGGTAAGTATTGACTGGCAAAAAGCGCCTAAAGAAATAAACCTGGACGGCAATATAACTTTTAACTGGTCATCTTCGATAATCGATGAATGGATGGCCTATGAAAGTATGACAGATAAGGAAAAAGAAGAATACAGGGAAGGTATCATCGCCTATAAGGGTCCTGACAGTCAATATGATATAAAACTATCTGTTTTCAACCCCTCTGCACCATCACCTGAAGATGTAAAAGGCTTTGTGGAAAGCCATGGCTATATATCAATTGAAGCTGAAAACTTTACAGAGAAAAAAGACACAAAACAAGCAGGATGGGATATTATTGAGGGCCTGGGCAGGTCAGGTAATTCAGTAACAGTGTTGCCTCCCACTCTTCCATCAATAGATCCTGATGGTGATATTATTACTGAATCACCACTTATAGAGTATGATATATACACCTTCACAAAAGGAATTGCTTCACTGCATCTAAACTGCACCCCGTCCCTCCCTATAAATAATGATTACGGTCAACGCCTTGCCTTTTCTCTTGATGATGAACTACCACAGGTAATTTCATATGAGAAAGGCAGAAGTGTAATGGAAAACCTGATGACCATAAAGGGTGAACTGAATATTAAGGCAGAAGGCGAACATACACTTAAGATATGGATGATTGACCCAGGAATTGTAATCGACAAGATCATTATTGATACCGGTGGTGTAAAAGACTCGTATCTAGGCCCGCCAGAGTCTTTCTCAAATAAAAATTAAGTGTATCGTTTAGTTCAGATTACCATTAAGGAGGTATTTATTATCTTTTTCAGTAGAAAAGGTTTTTTTCAGGTTTCCATATCTTACAGTGCATGTATTTCCTTTTTTCGAATATATAATTATCTTTTCTACGCAGCCATTATTCCATTCCACATCTACCTCGAATCCTCCTCTGGCACATAAACCTTTCACGGATCCTTCAGACCACGATTCAGGGAGTGCAGGTAAAATATTGATCTCTCCATCATGACTTTGCAGTAACATCTCGGCAATACCTGCGCACCCGCCGAAATTACCGTCTATCTGGAAAGGAGGATGAATATCGAACAAATTATCTGCTGTTGACTTTTGTAATAATGCAATAAGATTCTGCAATGCTTTTTCAGGCTCATGCAATCTAGCATAAAAATTAATTATCCATGCCCTGCTCCACCCTGTATGGCCCCCGCCGTTAGCCAACCTGTGTTCAATACTGCGCTCAATTGCATTTATCATCCATGGAGTTTTACTAACTGTATACTGCCTGCCAGGATGAAGTCCAAATAGATGGCTCATATGTCGATGACCCGGTTCACTTTCCTCAAATTCCTCTGACCATTCCATCAGTCGACCATCCGAGCCAATCATAGGAAGAGCCAGCTTATCAAGAGCTGAGGATATCTCTTCTGCCAGTTCGTCATCCAAATCCAGAATAGCTGAAGCTTCCAGGAAATTAGTAAATGTATCCCAGGCTATTTCCTGATCCATTGCATTTCCCATACCCAGGTTAACCACAGCACTTTTACCATCCGGGGGGACAAACCTGTTCTCGGGAGAGGTGCTGGGCCCAGATACAAGTTTCCCTAACCTTGGATCCACAGTCAGCCAGTCAAGCAGGAACAATGATGACTCCTTTAATACCGGGTATGCACGCTCCTTTAGAAATTTTTTATCCCCTGTGAAACGGTAATGTTCCATAAAATGCTGTGCACACCAGGCTCCTCCCAGTGGCCACATACCATATCCTACCTTGCCTATAGGTACTGTCCAGTGCCATACATCGGTCGTATGATGAACAACAAATCCCCTGCAGTCATATACTTCCCCTGCTGTTTTTTTCCCTGAGGGAATCAATGACTCAACAAAATCAAAGAAAGGCACGTGACATTCCGAAAGGTTACATATTTCCGCAGGCCAGTAATTCATTTGAAGATTAACATTGGTATGATAGTCACTATTCCAGGGTGCTTCCATGTGCTCATTCCATATTCCCTGGAGGTTAGCAGGGAGGTTTCCGGGACGGGATGACGAGATTAGCAAGTACCTGCCATACTGGAAATATAAGGC
>DOZA01000058.1:0-2829 GCA_003518245.1 Bacteroidales bacterium
CTGATAACAGGAGGCAGGCCGGACAGTGTAAATTTATTGATCCCTGACCGGGGAAAAGAGGAATTACGATCGGGACTTCCTGAAAAGACTATCCCAAGAGTAGAAGGAGGACCACAACAGGAATGGCTTAGAGCTATCAAAGGGAAAGGCCCGGCTCCGGGATCAGCTTTCGATTATTCCGCAGACCTGACTGAGATGGTTCTCCTGGGACAAATGGCACAGCGATTTAATGCCAGGCTGGAATATGATTCTGTCAATATGAGAATAACCAATAATCATGATGTGGATAAATACCTGCATGAGCCTGCAAGGCCAGGGTGGGAATATTGAATTGATTATTGTTTTTCAGGTGACAGTTCAACTATTTTTATCCCTGCAGGATCAAGGTTTATTGTTTCAATGAAGATACCTGTGAAAGATTGGATATACTTGTTTTTTCCCGGCCCTAATTTTTTCACAGACCTTTTTATCACCGGTAGTCCATATTTAGATGGATCCACTGTACATGTGAACAGAATGGGTTTATTAGTATAATTCACTAAAAATATAGCCAGTTTATCTTCTTCTGATTTCCATAACCTTGCCTCGGCCCCTGGGATTTCTGCTTTTCGTTGTTTTTCATACATCCCCCAACCAAACCCCTCATCACTGAAAGAGGCAATCTGGTTGTCAGGTTTTATTATATCAAGCAACTGGCCATATACAAGGTAGTCAAGTGATGCCAGCCTGTATTTACCACATTTTTTCAGGAACTCAACTTTTTGTTTGTATTCAGGTTTAAACAATCCAAGATCCATCCATCCGTTCTGTCTTCCATCAATAAAAGCCTGGCCCTGTGCGTAGCGGAAATAATTGTTGCTTTTTGTATAATCACAGGTACTTCCAAAGAATAGAGTATACCCTGAATATACCATCTGCATCAGAGGTATCTCACGTTCTGATGGTTGCGACCAGAAAAGATTTGCATCAAGCTTATCGAAGAAAACTTCGGTGGCCCCTTCCGATGTAACAACCATATTACCACCGTTTTTCAGTGCAACATTTTTCACTTTGGCCAGGAGATCACGGTTACCGTTCGCCCAGTAGTTACCTCCTCCAAGGGGGTGGAGGTGTGATTTATCAAAGCATAATTCATGAAAAAGCCCTGATACCTGGTCAACATAAATGCCTGTCACTCCATATTCCCTTTTAATATCATCAACAAGTGATTCCACCTCATCCTGCCAGAATACCTGGTTACCACACATCGATAATAAACGGCCTGAATTATTTGAATAATAGTGAAGTCTCAAACCGCCTGCTTCATCTTTAACCGCATGCGGTTCATACTTTTCAAAATCAGAAATATTCATATCGACACTTGAGCCGTTGATATATGGCATTACAATTATATCATGAGCTTTCAGATCTGCTACTCTTTCCTTAAAACCGTTTTTAGCCGGAAGATAATGTGGATAAAGATTATCGAATTCAGGCACATGCCATCTGTACCACTGTAACCCTATGGGAACATCAAGTTTTCTGGCAGCATCCACTAATGGTTTGTTCATTTCCTCAGGTGTACCATCCACATCATTCCATATCCAGTCGTCACGTATCCATAATCCAAGGTTTAATATACTTTCCGGAACATCTGTTCGTTCTGACAGGCTACCCTTTCCGGTCCATTTCTGTTTTAAGGCCCATGGTCTGTAGATCCTGGCTGCATCGCTCCAGTCTCCCTGGTATACACCAAAGGCTACAGGATAATAGTCCGGATAGTCAGATCCCTGGACTCCCATGTCATCGGGGTAGTGGATAATATAGATCCTTTCCCCCGGCTCCGGATCAAATTTCCTGTGCCTTCTCCCATCAAACATGATTGGGTATCTCTGGCTGTTTAGATCTTGTATTGGTTCAACAACAAATTCCTTGGCCCTAGCGCCACTATCCCATGTTCCCAGGTATACACTGTTACTCCCATTGCTGAACGATCCGAACTGCATTGGCCATACGCTGCCAGGATACCGTCCGCTTTGTTTTTGATCGCAATTTTTAATTAGCTGGCCTCCCCGGGCAAATGAAGGCCTTGCTATATCATATCTGCCTGCTTCGGGAAAACCATTGATAATGGGAAACAGAACCGACCATAAACCCCAGTAATCACTGTTATTTTCAACAAATATCCTCCAGTTTGCTATTCCGCTATTTTCAGGTAATTCAACAATAACGGTCACTGAAACAGCATCATTTTCATTCCACCAACGCAATCTGTTCCATTCCATCTTTACCCTTACACTCCCGTCAGCCAGGTTTTCCAGAGAGGCATATGAACATGGTTTGTAATTATTGGTAATTGTATAAAGCTGCTTACCTTTGGCAAAAGCAATTTCCCATAACAGGTGTTTTCCATCAACAGGGTTTATATGTTCAGTCATTGTTGACAGGTCGGTCATTGATAATAAGCCCATATGTTCTGGTTCGAATATGAACTGTACGTGATCATTTTTCAGTACGAATGGATCTTCAGTGTTTATTTCTGTTTGTGCACTCACTGAGTAAATAATAAGAAGGCTTATTGTTGCTGTAGCGATATATGCTCTTTTCATATCTTGTAGTCTTTGTGTTTAATAGTTAAAGGAATTGTTATTTACTCAACAGCTGATATCTCTATTACTTTTACAGAGTTAGGTTCAAGTATTTCAGTTCTTTTAATATAACCGGAAGCTTTATCAACAGGTTTAATGGATTCAGGTGTTATTTCAGTTATTTGATATATAGCAGCTTTAAGACCATATTTAGCGGGGTTTATAGTATATTTGAAAGATGTTTTCTTGTCAGTGTAACTTG
>DOZA01000058.1:2844-4080 GCA_003518245.1 Bacteroidales bacterium
CTGCCATAACCTTGCTTCTGCAGAAGGTGCTTTTCCTATATGGAGCCCTCCTCCCCTGAATTCTTCTTCGAACATTGGTATTTCGTTTTCAGGATAAACAGGCTTAAGCATACGGCCAAAAGTAAGGTATTTCTTAGTACTGACCCTGTATTTGGCACATAATTTCAAATATTCAAGTTTGTCATTAAACTGTGGCCTGAAAAGGGCAAGATCCATCCATCCTATCTGGCGCCCGTCGATAAAACCCTGTCCTATACAAAAATTAAACAGCTCTCTGCTTGCCCTGAAATCGCACCTGCTGGCATAGAAGAGAGTATATCCAGAATATACGATCTGCAGCATTGGTATCTCGTATTCGGTTGGGCGGCCGGTAAACAGGTTGGCTGTTACAAGATCATAAAAGATCTCATTTGCAGATTCAGAGGTAATCACAATATCTTTTCCTGCCTGGTGTGCAATATTAATGGTTTTCCTGTACAAGTCACGGTAGCCGTCAGCCCAGTAGCGCCCTCCTCCCAGTGGATGCCTGTGATCAGGATTAAAACACAATTCATGTGAATTGCAGGATATCTCATCAAGGTACATTCCATTTGCCCCGTAAATATTCACAATACTGTCAACAATTTTATTTATGGTAAAATGCCAGAAATTCTGATTGGGGCACATAGGAGTAAGCCTGCCTGCGCCATCCCTGTAAAATTTCTGGCGAAGCCCGCCTGCCTCGTCCTTAATTGCATGCGGGTCGAACCTGTCCCAATCGGGTATCTTGCTGTCAGCACTAAGGCCATTAATGTATGGAACGATAAGTGCCCCTGAATCAACCAGTTCGGCGACCCTTTCTTTAAATCCTTTTAATGGGGGCAGGTAATGTGGATATTCATTATCGAATAATACATGGTGCCAGCCATACCACTGGAAGGCTATTGGGACCTCCATTTTTTTCATTGCTTCCAGGAAAGGCAGGTTCATTTCATGTGGATCACGTTCATCTCTTCGCCATGATAACGGATCACCTGTATTTTTATCTTCTTCAGGTGGCAGGTCCCAAACCCATGTATCTCTTATCCAAAAACCTACATTGGTTGCAATTTCAGGAAAATCAGGCCTTTGAGATATTGGGCCCTTTGCCGTCCACACCTGCTGAAGTGCCCATTCGCGGTACCTCAGGGATGCTTCGAGCCAGCCACCCTGGTATGGCCCGAAATGAACATAATAGTATCCCGGCAGGTCTGAACC
>DOZA01000248.1 GCA_003518245.1 Bacteroidales bacterium
AATAAGCCTGCCACCAGCACAGATGCCTCATTCATAGAGCCTTCAAATACAGATCGCAGCCTATCTCTTAATTTACTGCCAGTTACCTGATTCATTATATTGATAACTGTTTTTTCAACAGTTATATTAAGAGCCCTTGAAAATAATCTGCTTAGAGCAATGATAAGAAAGAAGAACAGGAAACCCTGTGCTCCCGGGAGAAATCCGTTCCCTGAACCAGCTATTATTGCTATTATTGTAAATATACCAATAAGAACCGGTGTCAGGATAACAGCCACAACAAAACCTTGTTTCTTAATAATATAGGATACCAGGAACATATTTATCATAAGAGCCACAAACATCATAACTCCTTCAAAAAAACCAAGAAACCTTGCCATTTCTATTTCCCCTGGATATCTAAGCCTGGTAAGGGCCATAAACGAATACTGGACAAAAAAGAGAACAATCACAGAAAGCAATAAAAAGACAGCAAGGTATTTTATGAACCTGTTATTAAAAATTACCCTGTAACTTACTGAATTACTACCTGTATTTTTATCCTGAACAGTATTTGTTTTATACCTGCCCGTAATTATCATCTGTATCAAAAAAGCCACAAGTATACTGCCGGCACTCACAGGGAGCATATTGTGGATATCAATTTTAAGATATAACATTGCTGGAACAGAAAAGCTTCCGATTATCATACCCGCAATAAGCCCGGAATCAATCATTCCTGTTAATCTTTCACCCATCCTTAGGGTAAATATCCCGCTCACCGTACTTCTGAGACCGAGCATTGCAAGAATAAAAACCGGTCCGAGGGAAATAAATACCAGGTAAACAACCAGTGGTTCCGGATCTGTTCTGGACACAATCCACAGGCAAACTGTTACCAAGAAAATAAAAAACAGGTTTATTACCGAAAAAAACGAAAACTTAAGCCTTGCCTTTACAAGGTAGTACAGAGAAGTTAAAACAATACCTGCAAGTCCGCTAAAGATATAAGCCCTTGCCATGTCAGTTTCATCAAATCTGGAAAGGAAAACAGCATGGGCGATAATATTGAAAATGGCATAGAAAATACCTATGAGAAAAGCCTGAAGAAGCATGAATATAACAATGCTATGCTCCTCTCTTTCTAAACCAAAGAGCTTAAATAAACCTAATTTCATTCTGGCATCCTTTCAGCATACTAATTTAGATAAATAATCTGAACACCTTTTCATTAGAAAAGATTTAAATTAACAGTCTTATCAACAATATTTGAAATATTATTAAGGTTCACTTCATATATTCATTAGCTATAAACGCCGGGGCATCTCACTGTTCCGAAAATAAAGGCACTTATCTGATTCTTATTTTTAATGAATATCTTTAGCGAATGTTTGAGCCATTAACTGACGGGGACGAAAAGTACAGAAAAAGAAGGGAGATTGTTTTTATTATCCTTTCCAATTATGTATACAAGATGGTCAGCGCCCTGGTTGATAGCATTCCTTTTTACATGGGTACACGATTTTTGTCCAGGTATCTTAATATTGACCCAGTCAGGGATTATAAGGTGGGTAAGAAAGGATAATATCCATGATTTTCCCGGGGTCAGCCTTCAAACCATCAATAATAAATTGTGCCTTATTATACCAATTTTCCCTTTCATCCAGTGTTATCCTGATATAGTCTTTCATTTCATCGGGATGCATGCCTGCAAGGAGGGGTCTTAATTTTTTTGCCTTACTGAGCCTGTGGTATAAGGTTGCAGGATCATGCTTGAGGTATACTGTTACACCTTCGCGGTTCATAAATGCCATATTATCTTTATCGCATGGCGTTCCACCACCACAGGCAAGGACAATATTATCTGCGGTTTTTAAAGATCTCAAGGTCCTGGCCTCAATCTTCCTGAAATATTCCTCTCCCGATTGCTGAAATATATCCTGTACTGACCTGCCATCAGCATCCTCAATTAAGTAGTCAAGGTCCTTGAATCTCCATCCTGCACGTGAGGCCATCCTTCTGCCCAAGGTTGATTTTCCTGAACCCATGAAACCAATCAGGTATACAATCATAGCATTGATATTATTTCTATATCATTTATGGCTATTAATTAAAGTTCGAGTGTCATCTGTGAACCATTATCTTTAACAGGATGCTCTGGAGTAATATCTTCTTCTTTCTCTTCCTCCTGCTTTTCTGATTCTTTAAGTGCGACGGGCTCTATTTCTTTAATATTCTCAACATTGTAATTGGTCAGACGCTTACCTTTTGCCCTGTAACTTTTTACACCAATAAATTCGGCTACTTCAATAATCTCATTTACCTTTCCTTTATGCTTGCCACCAAATTCAATCTCGAACCTGGGATACTCAACCTCTGTGAGGCTTATCAGCTTTGAATCAGGGTGTTCACCTATAAAACAGAAAAGCTTTTCTGCTTCTTCAATTTTGAATCTCTTTACATAATAATATTCAAGTTCGGCATCCCAGTATATTGCCGAATAAACAACACCCGGCCTGTACTTTTCCATAATAAAAATATTCTCTTCAAAATGATTTGAAAGATCAAAATTGCTGAGCCTTACTTTTCCATCTTTGGTAATAACCATAATCATGTCATCGGCACTGAATTCTCCAAGGTATTTACCTCTTGAATCTGCGTTCAGCCTGTTTACCGTATCGTCAAACCATATTTTCCTGCCTCCAAGGGTGGAAACTCCTTTTTCCTTAAGAGTGATCTTCTGTACTGCATTTCTTGTTAGGATATTACCCATTGATGACTGGCCTTTTATAGTCAGTTCACTGAAATCAAATTCAAAAGTAATCTTCTTAAGCCTGGATTTTGGGCGGTGATAAATTTTTATAATCTCAGCCTCCCCATTCGGGTTAGCGCTGAAATATAAAATCCTTGAATCTTTTGCCCCCCTTGTAATATTGTACTCCCTGTCACGCGTAATACTGGTTATTGCACATCTCTTAACCATGATATTCCCTCGCTTACCATCTTGATAAACAATATTATAGATTGTCCTCTTGTCATTCCTCCTGAAAATGCCGGCATATATAATATTCTTCCCGACAAACTGTTTTTCCGACACCTTGCTTACAATGTATGTACCGTTTTTGAGGAATACTATTATATCATCTATATCAGAACAGTCACACACATATTCGTCTTTCTTAAGTGATGTACCTACAAAGCCCTCTTCTTTATTAAAATATAGTTTGGCATTATTGGCAGCCACCTTTGTAGCCACAATCTGGTCAAAACTTCTTATTTCTGTTTTTCTCTCTCTTCCCTTGCTGTGTTTCTTTTTTATCTGCCTGAAATAATTAATTGTAAAGGGGATAATATTTTCAAGATGGTTTTTTACTTCATCAAGCTCTATTTCAAGATCTTTAATATGGCTGTCTGTCTTTTTTACATCATATTTTGATATTCGCTTGATCTTTATTTCAGTAAGCCTGATAATGTCATCCCTGGTAACATCCCTTTTCAATTTAGGCTTAAACGGATCAAGGCCTTTGTCAATAGCTTCAATCACTGCTTCCCATGTTTCACACTCCTCGATATCCCCGTATATTCTTTCTTCAATAAATATTTTCTCAAGGGATGACATATGCCATTCTTCTTCCAGCTCATGCTTACGTATCTCAAGCTCCTTTTTCAAAAGGTTAACCGTATTATCCACTGATCGTTTCAGGATCTCGCTCACACCAATAAACTCGGGTTTATTATTATATATCACACATGCATTGGGTGACAGCGATATTTCACAGTCGGTGAAAGCATATAGTGCATCGATTGTTTTATCAGGTGATACACCACCGGCAAGATGTATTACTATTTCTACATTCTCAGCGGTATTATCATCTATTCTTTTGATTTTAATCTGCCCCTTATCATTGGCTTTAATAATTGAATCAATCAGGCTTCCTGTGGTGCGTGAAAAAGGTACTTCAGTTATAACGAGATTTTTCTTATCAAGCTTTTCTATTTTCGCTCTTACTTTTACATTCCCTCCCCTCAGGCCATTATTATACCTTGATACATCTATCATACCTCCTGTTGGAAAGTCAGGATAAAGTTCAAAGTTTTTATTCTGCAGGTACAGGATAGCTGAATCAACAAGTTCGACAAAGTTATGGGGCAGTATTTTAGAGGCTAGTCCTACAGCTATACCTTCAACACCCTGTGCAAGTAACAGGGGGAATTTAACAGGTAATGTAACCGGTTCTTTATTTCGGCCATCGTATGACTGTTTCCATTCTGTTGTTTTCGGGTTAAAGACTACATCAATTGCAAACTTTGATAATCTTGCCTCTATATATCGTGGTGCGGCGGAGCTGTCACCTGTCAGTATATTCCCCCAGTTACCCTGCGTTTCAACCAGCAGGTTTTTCTGTCCAAGCTGAACAAGGGCATCACCTATTGAAGCATCACCGTGGGGATGGAACTGCATAGTATGACCTATAATATTAGCTACCTTATTAAACCTGCCATCATCCATCCTTTTCATTGAATGCAGTATTCTTCTCTGTACAGGTTTCAGGCCGTCGGTGATATGGGGCACAGCCCTTTCAAGGATTACATAAGATGCATAATCAAGGAACCAGTCTTTATACATTCCCGAGAGTGCGGTTACTTTATGCATCTCCTCAGCTGACCTGCCATCCGCACCGGTTTCTTTATCGTAATCAATATCTTTTCTACCCTTATCCGGAGTATTTTCGCTCATACATACAAGTCTTTACCATCAAAAAAAATCAACTTTCTTCAAGCAGTTGTGCTTCCTCCTCTATCAGGTCTTCTTCAAACCGGAGGTTTTCTATTATAAACTCCTGCCTGTCGGGTGTGTTCTTCCCCATATAGAAATTAAGGAAATCCTTGACCGAATCATTCTTCTTGAGCCTTACAGGTTCAAGCCTCATATTTTTACCAATAAAGTGCTTGAATTCATCTGGTGATATTTCCCCTAGTCCCTTGAACCTTGTTATCTCAGGACTGGCACCCAGATCTTTTAAGGCTTTCTCCTTTTCCCGCTCGGTATAAATATACCTCGTCTCCTTCTTATTTCTTATACGCCATAAAGGAGTCTGTAATATATATAAATGGCCCTTTCTTATAAGGTCAGGGAAAAACTGAAGGAAGAAGGTTAAAAGCAGCAACCTGATATGCATGCCATCAACATCAGCATCAGTAGCAATTACTACATTATTATACTTCAGGTTATCCACCCCATCTTCTATATTCAATGCTGCCTGTAGCAGGTTAAACTCTTCGTTCTCATATACTATCTTCTTGGTCAGGCCATAGGTATTCAATGGTTTACCCCTGAGACTGAAAACAGCCTGTGTCTCAACATTCCTGGATTTGGTTATTGATCCACTTGCAGAATCACCCTCTGTAATGAATATTGTGGAATTGAGACGGTGGTCGTGATTGCTGTCATAATGTATTCGACAGTCTCGTAATTTCTTATTATGCAGGCTGGCTTTCTTTGACCTCTCCCTGGCAAGTTTTTTTATTGAAGAAATGGCCTTTCTTTCCTTCTCGGATTCCAGAATCTTATTCAGTATTATCTGAGCTATCTCCTGGTTCTTATGCAGGTAATCATCAATTGATTTCTTGACAAACTCGCCTATAAAATTCCTTACAGAAGGTCCCCCCGGAGCCATGTTTTTGGACCCAAGCTTTGTTTTAGTCTGTGATTCAAACACAGGTTCTTCTACTTTTATGCTTAAAGCTGAAATTATAGATGTTCTTATATCAGAAGGTTCAAAATCTTTTTTATAGAAATCTCTTATTACCTTTACCAGTGACTCCTTAAAAGTAGAAAGGTGTGTGCCGCCCTGTGTTGTATGCTGACCATTTACAAAACTGTAATAATCCTCACCATACTGGTTGCCATGAGTGAAAGCAACCTCAATATCTTCTCCCTTAAGGTGAATTATTGGATAGAGTCCTTCCCTGTTCATATTCTCATGTAACAGATCAAGCAGGCCATTTTTGGAATGAAATTTTTCACCATTGAAGTTTATTGTAAGACCCACATTGAGGTAGACATAATTTCTTATCATGGACTCAACATTTTCAGAGATAAAATGATATGCTCCAAACATTTCCTCATCCGGAGTAAAGCATGTAAGTACCCCATTGGGTTCATCACTTACAAATATCTCTGTTTCTCTTATAATCTTACCCTTTTCAAATTCTACCTCCCTGGCCTTCCCATCTCTTACTGACCTCACCATGAATTTACTTGAAAGAGCATTAACCGCCTTTATGCCAACACCATTAAGCCCAACTGACTTCTTAAAAGCTTTTGAATCGTATTTGGCACCTGTGTTCATCCTGTTTGCTACATCAAGAAGCTTGCCCAGGGGTATTCCCCTGCCATAATCCCTGACAGATACTTCACGGTCAGTAATGCTTATATCAATTTTCTTCCCAAAACCCATCATAAACTCATCAATGGAATTATCAGTCACTTCCTTAATCAGGACATATATTCCATCATCCTGTGATGATCCGTCACCCAGTTTACCTATGTACATACCGGGTCTTAACCGTATATGTTCTCTCCATTCAAGAGTCTTTATGTTCTCTTCAGAATAATTAGCTACCATCTAAATCGGATTTTGGGCAAATATAATCAAAAGGGGGACTGCTTTGTAAGTGATTTTTCAACAATAAAACACGGCAAAAATAGCACTTTCAGGCCTGAATACAGTACGGCAAGCATTAATAGCTGTATATCTGGATGTTATAAAAATAAGCACCTGTTAAAAAAAACAGTGTGCTAAACAATACCCATCTGCTTCATGAGGATAGCTGCATTCATTTTTGTTGTCATACCCTCTCTGAGTATATAATCAAACTTTACTTCATCTCCCGCAATCTCTATTTCAAAACACCGGTTTATTATATTATTATAATTATCGCTCAGTTTCCCGAGCAGTATATCATGGGTGGCAATCATTCCTGTTGCCTGGTATTGTATTATTCTTTCTGTAAACAGCTGTGCTCCCTCACTCTTATCCTTTGAATTTGTTCCCTTGAGTATTTCATCCAGAAGGAAAAATATATTTTCATTATTTTCCAGCCTTTCCTTCAATGCTCTTAGTCTTTTAAGCTCGGCATAAAAATATGATTCCTGGTCTGATAGTGAATCGGTCGTGCGCATACTCGAGTATATATTACATGGAGTGAATATGAATTTATCAGCACATACCGGCGCACCTG
>DOZA01000057.1 GCA_003518245.1 Bacteroidales bacterium
CTAATAAAACAGGGATAACAATAACCCTGGGCAAATGATTTCCTGGTTTCCCGTCCACAATGGATACAATTGATCTTCCCCTGCCATTCCATCCTTATAGCCTGCCCTGTAAGTTCATTCACAGGCAGCAGGTCAGTACCCAGGGGAAGTGAATATTTTACCGCCAGTGTTGAGTCACCATCAACATATCCAGCCTCCATTTTTCTCAGGTTTCCTCTTATATGCATAAAATACTATTTTTCCTGGGGGTATATTATACCGGCCTTTCTCCTTATCCTGTCAAGTGTATTTATTAGATCGCTGCTGAATGATAATGGCACAACAGGGCTTTCCTTTAATCCCTCATCCAGGCATTTCATTACTTCTGCTGCCTCATAATGAAATCCCATTGCAGGGGGTTTGTAACTATATCCTTCTGCTTCACCATTCGTATATTTAACATTTAAATATTGTACATAATCCCTGCTCCTGCTGAGAATGATATTCGCATTTTCACATAATATATCTGTGCATATACCACCATCATTGACAAAAGAGCTGTAAAGTGAGGCCCCACGACCATCGTTATATCCAAAAAGGACCCCTACTGATTCATCAACACCTGTTGGGGCAATAACGGCTGATGTTTCAATATTATCCGGTTTACCAAGAAACCTCAAGGTGTCAATAACAGGATATATACCAATATCAAGCAAAGAACCTCCTGCCAGGTCAGGGTTGAATGTCCTTGCTTGTGGATCATAAGGAGCCCTGAAAGCAAATTTGGAAATGATATACCGTACCTTACCCGTGTATGATGCTGATATCAGCTCCGCTGCTTTAATATAGTAGGGTTGAAAAGGAGGCCACAGTGCTTCCATCAGGAAAAGTTTATTTTCCCTGGCCGTATTTATCATTTCCTCAACCTGTATGCTGTTAAGGGCAAATGGTTTCTCACATAAAACAGCCTTGCCATTTCTTAAACAAAGTAAACTATGCTCATGATGGTGTGAGTGCGGTGTTGCTATATATACAATATCAAGCTGAGGATCAGAAGCAAACATCCGGTAATCATCATACGATTTCTTATAACCATACTCTTGTGCAAACCTTTCTGCTCTTTCCTTACTCCTGGATACCACCGAGTATAGATTTGCATTTTCCAGTTGCCTGAGGCCGGCTGTAAATTTACGTGCTATATTCCCGGGGCCTATTATACCCCAGTTATATTTTGTCATAATTTCATCCCTGGTTATCAATTTTTATTAAAGTTAACAAATTTACAGGGAAGCAACATGTAATGACGATATTTAAAACCCGAAGGTATAAGTATATTTTAGCAATATTGTTCGATTGTTACTCCTGGATAAAGGTGGAAACTCCCTGTTAAGATAAGTGTTTACCCCTTCATTATATACTATATAAAAATCATTCCCTTCACGCGGGTTATACCTGAACCTCACATTTACCAGCCAGAGATTCACAGCAGTATTATACTGTATATAGTTTAATAGTGAAAGCTTTGTGCTGAGCATTGCCAGTGCCCTTATTCCAAAGATATGATTGGTAAACGATTTGTCTCTTTTTGCAAAATTGACATAGTCAAGACGGTAGCTGGGATTAATATCAAGGCTGGAGCTGACATTCCAGCCGGGCATCAACTGCAGGGTAAACTTGGTGCCATCAAAAAACTGTCCGGCCTCAGCCATTAGTTGAAGACCCGGATTGAAGCGTGATCCAAGCGCAAATGTAGAGCTGATATAATAAAAGTTATACTCCCCGGGAGGTATGCTGGCCTGCCCTGCCAGTAAGACGGGCGCCTCCCAGTATTCGAACAGGCTTACCAGGAATTAATCCATTGAACTCAATAGGTGCTGTGAGGGAAGCTTTCCAGGTAGCAAAAGCATGCCTGGGGTCTATTGCCGGGAATGTTGCTCCCTCATTCTTCTTCGAAATAAATCTCATTGCTATTCATCCCATTTTAATAATGCCGTCTTCCTCCTGAAACCTCAGGCTGGAAATCGGAATGCGCATCTCTATATACCAGCCTTTATCATCATGGGTAGTTGATACATCCCAGAAAGTATTCCAGCTAACATTAATATCATCCATACCTGATGAAGCATCATTCTTAACTGTAGCATCAAACCTCAAACCTCCCGGCGTAGTATAAAAGGCCATACTATTTTCTTTGTCATTATATGTATCCAGTAATATACCGAACCAGTCAGGTCGGGAACTGAAATAGTCGCGTTGTTTACCCACATTACTTAAAAGGGAAATATCGGAATAATAAAGATTCGCTCCAATATACAGATACCTGTCATCGAAGAACATCATGCACTCTGTTTTCTCGCTTGGTGCCCTTCCAAATACAGGCTGATGTGTTATAAATGAAAATGATTGTATCTCATCCCAGACTTCTTCGTCAGTCTTTCCGTCAAAAGCTATTTCTGCATCAAGCCGTGGTATAATATGACTTTCCTGCGATAAAACACTCAGGCTCTGTACTACAATTAGAATAACTATTAAGAAGAATTTATACATCCTGGTCTTTAAGGTAGTGAGGCAAGATATGCTATAGCATTTATAGAATCAATTTAAATTACAATTTTATATTTTTTCTAATATGCTTATAATCAACACATAAATAAATCATTGCCAAATTAATTAGACAATTTTAGTACTATGTATTGCATAGTAATAATATTTATATATATCTTTGCTATGTCAAATACATTGTTTAAAAAGGTATTATATAAAAAATGAAGATAACAGTTAGTATAAATATAGGGGGAATGGCATTTCACATTGATGAGGATGCATATACTGAATTGAAGATTTACCTTCGTAACCTGCAGAGGTATTTTGCAAAGGAGCCAAGTTCGGCTGAGATTATGTCTGATATTGAAGCCAGGGTTGCAGACCTGTTAAAGGTAAGAATAAATGATTATAAACAGGTAGTTACAATACAGGATGTAAGGGAAGTGATGAGCATATTAGGAACACCTGAAGATATAAGTGACGAAAGTGGTACGGGTAAGGTGAAGGCAGGCAATGTTGGGTATCACAGGATGTACCGTGATCCTGACAACAGGATAATCGCCGGTGTTTGTTCGGGTATGGCAGCATACTGGAGAATTGACCCATGGATAGTAAGGGTTATTTTTATAGTTATCAGCTTGCCAGGAGGCCTTGGCATTTTTATCTACCTGATACTATGGATTGTCCTTCCCGAGGCCAAAACAACGGCTCAGAAAATAGAGATGAAAGGAGATGCTGTGAACATACAAAATATCAAAGACTCTGTAAAACAGGAGTTTGATAACGTAAAAGAAAAGATGAACCTGTGAATAACACCGGAACCTGATTATTTCATAAGGTAACAGTTAATATATAAATACCATGAATGTTGAAAATAACAAAGCACAGATGCGGAAGGGTATACTTGAGTATTGCATTTTACTTGTAATATCGGGTAATTCCTGCTATGCAAGTGATATAATTAACAAACTGAAAGAGGCAAAGGTAATAGTGGTTGAAGGGACCCTGTATCCTCTTCTTACGAGGCAAAAGAATGCAGGTCTTCTCAGTTATCGCTGGGAAGAGTCATCACAAGGCCCTCCAAGGAAATACTATGAGTTAACTGATAAGGGAAGAGAATACCTTGCCGAGCTTGATAAATCATGGGACGAACTGGTTGAGTCAGTAAAATTAATAAGGAAAAAATAAACGTACATAGCAAAAGAACAGATCAACAATGGAAAAATCTATTAAAATAAATATATCAGGGGTAATATTCCAGATCCATGAGGATGCTTACGAATTGCTCCGCGATTACCTGCAATCTGTTTCATCTCTTTTAAGCAATGTACAGGGCGGAGGTGAGATGATTGATGATATCGAAGCCAGGATTGCGGAAATATTTCAATCGAAGCCATCATGGCAAACAGCTGTGATATCCAAAGATGAAGTTGAAGAAATGATATCAATAATGGGAAAACCGGAGGACATAGCCGGTGACCTGGAATCGGAAATACCCGGTGGATCATACAGTCGGCAGCAGAAGAAACTTTACCGCAATAAGGATAATGCAATAATCGGTGGAGTGTGCAGCGGGATATCTGATTATACCGGTATTGATGCTGTATGGATAAGGATAATATTTATTCTGTTCGCCCTTGTTTACCTTTCAGGCGCTGTAGTATATGCAATTCTGTGGATTGTCCTTCCGGTAATATCCCGCGGGACATATTTGAGTAAACCTGCAAAAACCGCAAGAAAAACTGAAAAAGCCCGGCGTGATGATGTGTCAGCAGTTGGAAATGCGTTCAATGAAATATTCAGGGCATTTGGCAAATTCTTTATTATTCTGTTCAGGGTAATACTGGCCATTATCGGAGTGGCTTTCATAATAGGAGGCTTTACAGCATTGCTAAGTCTTGTCATGGTTTTATTCTCACATACAACAATACTGTTACCTGATATATATGAAAACTCGGTAATTTATTTGCCTGAATTCATGTTCTTTATTGCTGATCCTGCACTCTCTGTCTGGCTGGTAATCCTCATCAGCCTGGTTATATTATTACCCCTGCTGGCTTTAATATACTGGGGTGTAAGAATGGTTTTCCAGATAAGGGTAAGGGATCTTGCTCTTAATCTGATAATGCTTATTGTCTGGATACTCGGCTGTACAACATTAATTATAATTGCATTTACACATGAAATAAGCTTTTCAGATTCTTACAGGACATCCATGCAAATGTCAATACCGGTAAGTGATTCTTTAACAGTAAGGCTTGATGACAGAATATCTTCACTTGAATATGACAGGGAAGTACATCTACCTTTTGAACCGGTAAATATGTACCTCGACAAGGAAGAAGACATTATCTATGTCAGTCCTGAAATTAATATCTATCATACCGATGATGATCCCTATATCGAAATACTTAAATACTCAAGCGGAACATCACGTTCTAATGCAATCAGGAAAGCTGAAAAACTTAATTATGATATATCAATTGATGATGATTTAGTAAAACTGGATGAATATTTCTCCCTATCTCCCGGGCAAAAATGGTTAGGTGCATTTATTAAGATTAGGTTCTATATACCTGATAATATGATAATCTATTTTGATGAAGAAATTGAGGAGTTAATGCATGATGATTATTTTGGCTGCGGTGTATATTCATGGAGAGCCGGGGGTAAATATTGGAAGATGATTGAAGGCAGACTTGAAGAAACTGATTAATAACTGGTTTAAACCTGACACGTTAAACCTTACCTGACGGCGTGGATCTGACAATCCACGCCTTTTTTTCATTCCCATTGTTAACACCGGGTTATTTTTAGGTTAAAACTGCGCATTCAGTAAATATTTTATTAACTAGCACCTATTTTTAATCTCTATCTTAATACCCAGATAATACTAAACCATGAAAAACACAATACTGTTCTTATTCATCCTCTTCCTGTTCAGTTACTCCCTGTCGGGCCAGCAGGCAATGACAGGCAATGACAGTCTGAGGAAAGATGCCCTCAATGTATACATGGAGGCATCAAGCTATATAAAGCAGCATATCCCATATATTAACTATGTGCGTGACCGGAAAGTTGCTGACCTGGTTATAATTAGTACTTCTGAACGTACCGGCTCCGGGGGGAGCAAATATTCAATGTTCCTGGAAGGCCAGGGTAAGTTTTCCGGAATGACAGACACCCTGAAATATTCCACTTCGCCTGACGAAACATATGAACACACGAGGGATAAGCAGGTCAAAACCCTGAGAATGGGACTGATGCGATATGTGCTTAAGACACCGCTTGCAAAATATATCGATATTGATTTTTCGGAACCAATATCTGCTGAAGTAAGCACTGATAAATGGAATAACTGGGTTTTCAGGGCCAGTATTTCAGGTTTTGCTTCTGGTGAATCATCGTACAGTAACTTGAATACTTTTGGAGGATTTTCTGCAGGCAAAGTTACTGATGACTGGAAAATAGACATTGACCTGGATTATTCATTAGGAATAGATAAATTTACTATAGCAGATGAGGTCTATGAAAGCAAAACAATCTCGAAATCATCAGACATATTGATAGTAAGAAGTGTTAATGATCACTGGTCGTATGGAGGTTCAGCGGGTATATCATCATCAACTTACAGTAATTACGACCTTAAATTAAGTTTTATGCCTGGTATTGAATTTGATATCTTCCCCTATTCAGAATCAACAAGAAGGCAATTAAGATTTTTATATTCAATAGGATACATGTATAATGACTATGCTGACACAACAATATATAACAAAACAGAGGAAACACTTTTTGCTCACTCCTTAAAGGGTGCTTTTGAAGTAATACAAAAGTGGGGTAGTATAGATATCTCTGTTTCCTGGTCAAACTACCTGAGGAATTTTTCTGAAAATATGCTTGCCCTTTCAGGGTCAATAGACTGGAGAGTGGCAAAAGGCCTTAGTATTAATCTCGGTGGTTTCTTTTCATTCATACACAACCAGGTATCACTTGTGAAAGGAGGAGCCAGTTCCGAGGAGATATTGCTTAGAAGAAAAGAACTTGAAACAAACTTTAACTACTTCGCCCATTTCGGGTTCTCCTATACCTTCGGATCGATATATAATAATGTGGTCAACCCACGCTTTGGTGGAAGCGGTGGAGGAAGAACAATCATTATTCATTAATCATAAAGAAATACCCTGCCGATACGCTAAATAATGAAGTATTGTCAAAGGTATAATCAGGGTCAAGCGACCTGTTTATATTATATATATATGAGAATTCTATATCAAGGTCACCTAATGAAATCTCAAAAGGCAGGCTGAGCTGTGTATTCATTAATCCGAACCTGTCTTCATAAGTATAGTCGGTAACAACCGTAGTTCCATCCATACCTGAGAGGTAGCTATATCTTTCATATTCCACTGTCTCCGAACCAAAATAGAATGAGACTTCAGGTAATATCCTGAATCTTACTTTCCTCCCTGCATTAAACAGTGTAATATTACAATACAGATCGGCCGATACCTGCGACCCATACTCCTGTCCCATAAGCAAGGAATAATCAACCCTTGCTCCAACAGGGCCTGTTTTTAATGTTATCCCTACATTGGCCGAGCCATTAAAAACCGGATCGTAACTGCTGGTATCAGTATTATAGAAAAACCTGCTGTAAGATATCCTGTATCTCAGGTTTTTACTCTTTTTAAGCCCACTGCTGTAGCCTGCTGACACAACTGTTGACCTGTATGAAGGGTCCATCTGGCTGTACCAGGCACCCGACACCCCCATACTCAGTCCTATTGAATTAAGATAATACAGTTGACCGGTTAAATTATATTGATCTGTTCCGATTTCCCTTCCTGCATAAACCGTTTTACTGTCATATCCAAACCTGTTATAGATAAAATGGTGATTCCTGTTCATCTCTGCAAGCATCAGCAATATTTCCTCATCTGTACTAAAAAACATGGAATCCAGTATGGCATCTATCTTATCGTCCTGGGCTGACAGGCTTAAACTACAGGGAACGAGTAGAAATACCAGTGACAGTCTGAATAATATTTTACGTAATTCTGTTTTCAACTTTTCTTTCTATTAAAAACCCGGGGCATGTCAGCCCCGGGCATTGTGTATTGTCTTTCAATTATTAGATTCCGTTACCGTTACCTTTTTTGTTTCTTTTTCCACCTTCAGTATCGTTCTTTACTTGTTTACGATGTTCATTTCTCTGCTGCTGTACCATTTCACCACGCATTTCCCTTCTTTGTTCTTTAATACCCTCAAGGCTACAATCCAGAAGTTCGAGTTGTTCATCTGTAAGTGTCTCTTTCAGGGCATCCATTCTTTCTTTCATACTCAATTCAGTATTTTCCAGGATTGCAAGCTGATCTTCCGTAAGGCTTTCTTTGAACTCATCCCTCAGGATCTTTGCATTCTGCCTCATTTCCTGAACCATAGCCTGCTGTTCTTCGTTCAGTCTGTTCCTGTACTGGTTCTTGCTCTGCTCTTT
>DOZA01000356.1 GCA_003518245.1 Bacteroidales bacterium
AAGACTATCATTATGCGGCAGATGGATCTTGCAAGTAATTTTAAAACACTTAATTTAGCCAATTAATTTCGTTTATATCTTTTTATTACCTGGTGATTTTTTTAGTTTATGAATAGAATAAAGCAAATAATCAGCCGGGCTGCACTGTTAACCATTGTTCAGCATGCAGCTTCCCAGAGTGCATATATACCCCCGGTAAAACCCAAACTGGTAATTGGTATTGTTATCGAGCAGTTTCGTTATGATTATATTGACAAATACTGGGATTTGTTTTCAGATGGAGGGTTTAAGAAACTTATTAACGAGGGCACATTTTACAAGAATGCTGCGTATGATTTTTTCCTCACCCAGTCAGCCCCGGCTCATGCAACCTTGTCTACCGGTACAGTACCGAGGCATCATGGTATAGTTGCTGACAACTGGTATATGCCATTGAAAGAAGAAATTATCTATTGTACTGGAGATAACAGTGTAAATCCTGTAGGCGGTAGTTTTGAAAGAGGCTTGCACTCGCCCTCTCACCTTTTGCCAAGCACCTTTGGGGATGAGCTTAAGTTATCAACCGGGGGTAGGGCAAAAGTATATGGTATTGGCTTCAAGGAACATACTGCAATACTGGCTTCCGGCCATTCAGCTGATGCGGCTTACTGGTATGATAATGTTACCGGCACCTGGATGTCAAGCACACATTATATTGACTCACTACCCGGCTGGCTTAATGATTTTAATAATATGAAGCTTGCTGACACATACCTTGACGGAACATGGAATACTCTTCTGGACATTGAAGAATACTCAATGTGTCTTCCTGATACTAACAAATACGAAATAGGAATTGAAGGACAGTCGGTTTTCCCTTATGACATGTCCAAAATAAGCAGGGCTTCAAGATTTGGTCTCCTGAACAAAAAAAAGGACTACTCATTCCTGGAAATATTTCCCTCAGCAGATACTTACACTACTGATATGGCCATCAGGCTGATTGAGGAAGAAAAACTGGGAGAGGATGAGGTTACTGATTTTCTCAGCCTTACTTTTTCCGCCACTGATAATATTGGCCATAAATTTGGTCCAAGTTCTATCGAGATGGCAGACGCTATTTTAAGACTCGACAGGAATATTGAACATTTCCTGGAATACATAAATGATAAGCTCGGCAAAAAGAATGTGCTTGTTTACCTTACCTCAGCTCACGGTCTGGGTGAAATACCCTCTGTTCTTAATGACAAGAAAATACCCGCCGGTTACTTCAGGCATAACCAGGCTCTTACTTTATTGCGCAGTTACCTTAATGTTATTTATGGACAGGGAAACTGGGTTAAGGGATATTATGAAAAGCAGGTATACCTTGATCATACATTAATAGAAGATTCAGGGCTGGAGCTTTCTGATGTACAGCTTACTGCTGCCAGGTTCCTTACGCAGTTTACAGGTGTTGCCAATGCAGTGTCTGGTACCGTACTGGCTAATAATGAATTTACGAAGGGTCATTTTGCCAAAATACGTAACAGCTTTGATCCTTTGCGCAGTGGCGATGTTATACTGAATCTCAAACCAGCCTGGGTTGAGAATGATATAAGGGTGACAAACCACAACTCAGTATATGAATATGATGCTCATGTCCCACTTATATGGTATGGTTGGACTGTGAACAGGTCAAGTATTACGCGAAAAGTGAGTATGAATGATCTGGCAGCCACACTCTCAGCTCTTTGCAAGGTGACTCTTCCGAATGCATGCACCGGTGAACCTATGATTGAATTATTTAGATAATGGTATGTTTTTTGAGTGTACAGGCTATGATCGCAGGTCGAAATAAATTTTTATGTTTTATTCATTTTTATATATTTGCATGAATTTTAAAAGCGTAACTTAATTAAAATCAATTACTATGGTATTGTTAACTAGGAAAAGTCTAAAGGCACTGTTTCTTTTTGTTATTTTAGGCATTACATCAGTTGTTTATGGGCAGACCACTATAAATGATGTAAAATCATCATTCAACCAGGCTGTCCAGGTAGAAAAAATCAACCCTGAAACTGCCATAAGCTCATACGAGAAAGTTATTGAGCTGGCAGAGGAAGTCGGAGGTGAAGAAGCTGATCAGATTAAAGGACAGGCTTTGACCCGTATCCCCAAGATGTATTATGAAGCAGCAAAAAAACATGCAGCTGCAAAAGATTATGAAGGCTCTGTTAAGATGCTTGATGCTTCATTAGAGGGATTTAAGGCTTTAGGCGATAATAAGAGTGCAGCAAGGTCTCTGAAAACTATATTAAGCATTAGAAATGTGCAGGGCTCAACTGAACTGAAAAAAGATAATTTTACCGAAGCACTTGGTTTTTATGATGATGCACTGCAAAGAGACCCGGGTTATACAAAAGGGTATCTTGGAAGACTCCTCATATATGATAAAATGGTAGATGTTATAAAGATGGAAGAAACTGCAGTAATGGGTCTTCAGGTATGTGAGCAAAAGCGTGATCACAGAACAGCAGGTGATATTAAAAAGGTAATGAGGACACATTTTTTCAATGATGCACAAAAAGCTATGGCTGAGAAGGATTACGCCAAAGCTGAAAGTAACCTTAGCAGTTCACTTGAATATGGTAATAATAATGTTATTGTTCACTATCAATTAGGACTGGCGCAGAAAGGACAGGGGAAATGGTCCCAGGCAATTGAATCATTTAATGAAGCCCTTGAACTGGAGCAGGGTGGTATTGAGGAAAAGGCAAAGATATACTTTGAACTGGGTGGTGCTTACCAGGCCATAGCCCAGAATGCCCAGGCATGCGAAGCATACAAAAACGCATTACATGGCGAGTTTGCTGAAGCAGCACAGTACCAGATAGATAATGTACTGAAATGTGATAAATAAAAGGCACTGATTATCGCGCATTATCCCCCTTTGTAAACCCAGGGGGATTTTTTTGCTTATCTCTTACCCTGCATGCTTCCTCCAGCAGACCGGGG
>DOZA01000314.1 GCA_003518245.1 Bacteroidales bacterium
CCCTCCATAAGAACCTGCCTGTGTTGAGCATTGCGCGGCTGGCAACACATATGGCACCATTCCATCCACCCATATTGTAAGCATGGGTAAAAGTCAGCCCACGTTCTGAAAGCTTGTCAAGATTTGGAGTTATTATATCGTTAACATTGTTTTCTTTTGTGGTATATGACTGGTCATCAGCAAAAATAAACAGTATATTCGGCGAGGCGTTTTTCTTATTCTGACTGGTACACCCGGGAAGAAAGGTAAACAGGATAAGATATATTACAGAAATTATATTTACCGCAATGCACTTCATAACCATGTTTTAAAGACCGGTTTATAATTAATATAAAGGTACTATTAAATCACTTATCTTCGACTGTAATATTATTTACGGGGTATAATAAATGGCAAACCAGGAAAAGATCATAGTTGGTACGGTTCAGGCGGTATTAATACGAAAACCTATAAGGAATATTTATATAAGGGTATATCCTCCTGACGGAAAGGTAATAGTTACTGTACCCGGAAGGATGACTGAGATAGCAATAGAAGAGTTTTTAGAGAAAAAACGGGACTGGATAATAAAACAGCACCAGAGACTTAAAAACAAAGCATTTGAAGGCCCTAAAAAATATGAACATGGTGAATATCACTGGTATGAAGGAAAGAAATATATGCTTGAAATAGGTAAGGGTAACCGAAAACAAGGTGTATCATTGGATGAAAACAGGCTATTGATGAATATCAATAATATCCATGACACTAAGGTAAAGGAAAAACTGCTGGATAGTTGGTATCGCGAAAATATGAGGGATAAGCTCCCAGCACTACTTAAGAAATGGGAAAGGAGGATGGATCTAAAGGTGTCGGAGCTGAGGATAAAAAAGATGAAATCAAAATGGGGCAGCTGTAATATATCATCACGAAGAATATGGTTGAGCCTTGAGCTTGCAAAATATGATGACAGCATACTTGAATATATACTGGTGCATGAGATGGTACATCTTCTTGAAAGGAAACATAACAGCAGGTTCTATAAGCTGATGGATAAATATCTGCCGGAATGGAAAGAAAGAAAAATAATAATATCCAATACTCTTTCTTAAACCATAAAATATTACCTTGTATCGTTAATTTTATTACTTTGACTAACTGAATCAGAATATGAATTTTAACAGACGTAATTTTTTAATAACAAGTGGTGCTGCCATGGCAGGGACAATTATTATACCTCCTTTTCTTGAGTCATGCAGTAGCCAGAAAATATCTCCAGATGTGAAAAACTACCTTGAACATTTTCAGATGACCACAGATATCCTTGGAAAGATTATTTCCGGGGCAATGTCAAAGGGTGGCGATTATGCAGACCTGTTTTTTGAACACAGGATATCAAACAATATCAGCTTACAGGATGGTAAAGTCAACAGTGCCGGTTCAAATATTGATTACGGTGTTGGTATAAGGGTACTGAAAGGAGACCAGACAGGCTTTGCCTATTCTGAATCAATGGATACTGAATCAATGCTTGATGCCGCAAAAATGGCCGCCAGTATAGCTTCAGTCCGGGGTGCTTTCAATAATGATATTTTCAGTGAGAAAGTGCCATCTGATTATTACAGTATAAAAACAACATGGGAAGATGTTTCGGTTAAAGATAAAGTACCTTTTGTTCAAAATATAAATGATAAAATATTCTCGCTGGACGAAAAGGTGATAAAAGTAAATGCATTTCTGAGTGACGAAACCAGTTATGTTCTTTTTTATAATTCAGATGGAAGGCTGAGTTATGATTATCGTCCTCTTGCCAGCTTCGGGGCGGTGTGTATTATGCAAAAAGGAAAACAAATAGAAAACTCGTACAGCGCAAGATCGTACAGGAAAGGTTTTGAGTGGTTATCGGAAGAGCTTGTTGATGAAATAGCAAAGGAGGCTGTAGACAGGACAAACTTATTGTTTGAGGCCACTAAACCCAAGGCAGGAGAGATGCCGGTTATCCTGGGCGCCGGGGGCTCAGGCATTTTGCTTCATGAAGCTATAGGTCATGCCTTTGAGGCTGATTTTAACAGGAAGAAAACCTCTATTTTCAGTGATAAGATGGGTAAAAGAGTGGCTGAGAACTTTATTAATATAATTGATGATGGCACACTGATTAATAACCGCGGATCATTGAATATTGATGATGAAGGTAATGATGTGAAAAAGACATACCTGGTTAAGGATGGTGTTCTTAACAGTTATATTCATGACAGGATAAGCTCACAATATTATAATGTTGAACCTACCGGCAATGGACGCAGACAATCATACCAATATATACCCCAGCCCAGGATGAGATCAACATACATGGAACCGGGACCGCATACAAAAGAAGAAATACTGGCTGAAGTTGATTATGGTGTTTATGTGGACAATTTCAGTAACGGCCAGGTTAAGATAGGTGCAGGAGATTTTACTTTCTTCGTAAAATCAGGATACCTGGTGGAGAAAGGTAAATTGACAGAGCCAATAAAGGATATAAATATCGTTGGTAATGGTCCACAGGCCCTGTCAGATATAAGTATGGCAGCTGACGACTATAAGACTGATAACGGTACATGGATGTGTGGTAAAGGAGGCCAGTCGGTCCCGGTAACAATGGGCTTGCCCACAGTGCTTGTTAAAAAACTTACCGTTGGTGGAATAAATACATAAAAGCCTTTTAATGGATTAATAATCATCTAAAAGAAATAGGATAAAATGACTAAGGAAGAAAAATATGCATTAGCAAACCGGGTTATTGATCACGCTCTTGAGAGCGGAGCTCAACAGGTTAAGGTAATTATAAATCACAACCAGAGTAATAATATATCCATCAGGGAGGAAAAGATTGAAAATCTTGAACAGTCGATAGAAAGAGGGATGAGAATCTATTTATTTGTTGATAATAAATATTCGGTTCATTCGACAAACAGGCTGGATAACAGGAGAGAACTTAATAAATTTATAAGTGAAGCCATTGAAAGCACCAAATATCTTGCTGAAGATGAATACAGAAGCCTGCCTGAGCCTGGTTTATATTATAAGGGCAATGGTCCCGATCTGAAAACCTGCGATAATGGGTTTAAATCAATTGACCCACAACAAAAAATATATTCTGCATTTGCTGTTGAAAAAGAAGTGCTTGGGCAAGACGAAAGGATTATTTCCGTGACAGCATCGTATGATGATGGAATGTCTGACACGGTAATGGTTACAAGTAATGGATTTGAAGGAGACAGGTCAAATACGTATTACAGCCTGAGCGCATCTGTTTCTGTAAAGGAAGGAGATGCAAGACCAGGCGATTACTGGTATGATAGCTCTGTCTTTTATAATCAACTGGAAAAAAAAGGAATAGGGAAAAAGGCGCTGGAAAGAGCCTTAAAAAAGCTCGGTCAGGGGAAAATAGAATCTGCAAATATGCCTATGATTATTGAAAACAGACTGGCAGGGCAGAGCCTTGCCCCATTGGTGCAGGCCCTTAATGGTTCTGCTATTCAGCAAAAAAATTCATTCCTTATTGATATGCTGGGAGAGAAGGTGGGATCCGATAAACTTGACCTGGTTGATGATCCTTTCATTATTTCCGGACGGGGATCAGGCTTGTTTGACAATGAGGGCCTGGCATTAAAGAAACGTACTGTTTTTGAGAAAGGAGTTCTTAAATCATATTATATAGATACTTATTACGGCAAAAAACTAGGCATGGACCCTACCAGCGGGATCACAACAAACCTGGTACTGAAACCTGGAGACAGAAATCTTGAAGAAATGATAGCTTCCCTTGATAAGGGAATACTTGTAACAGGATTTAACGGAGGCAATGCAAACGGTTCAACAGGTGACTTTTCCTATGGTATAGATGGCTTTCTGATTAAAAAAGGTAAAATAGTAAAGCCTGTTTCAGAGATGAATATAACAGGTAATATGTTAAAGCTGTTTAAAAACCTTGCAGAGGTGGGTAATGATGTATATAAAGATGCAGCATGGAGATCGCCTTCCCTGCTGTTCAACAATGTAAGCTTCAGCGGGCTGTAATGCGAATTATAGCTAATTAGGGCTGATTATCACAACCCTTACTACTGTATGAATCTTAGATCATACATACTTGTTTTAAACATAAAAAGGCTAATGAACAAAACAGCTATTGTATTCGGGGCAACAGGCTTGGTAGGCAGTGAGTTAATATACCAGTTAATAAAAGATATCAGGTATAGGGCGGTTAAGGTATTTACACGTCGTGACCTGCATATTGAACATATAAAGGTGGTTGAAAAGATAGTCAACGTGGAGAAGGTCACGGAATACAGCGATGAAATTAAGGGCGATGACCTCTTTATTTGCATTGGAACAACAAGAAAAAAGGCAGGATCAGTTGAACGAATGGAAGATATTGATCGTAAGCTGCCGGGACGGATAGCAAAAGCAGCACTGGTCAATGAAGTTAAGAATATTGCTGTTGTTTCTAGCATTGGCGCTAATCCGAAGTCAGGTAATTATTATTACAGGATAAAAGGGAAAATGGAAGAAGATATTCTTTCCATGAATTTCGCACTAAAGCGTATCCTGAGACCCTCAATATTACTCGGTAAAAGAGATGAGGTCAGGATTCTTGAATCACTTGGCAAGGTAATGGTCAAAGGACTTGGTTTTTTGCTTAAGGGAAAGAGAAGGAAGTACAGGGGGGTCATGGCCAGGGATGTGGCATCCATAATGGTCAGAGAAATAAATAATATCAACGGGAAAGAAATTTATGAATCAGATGAGATAATGGCAATAAGCAAGGCTGAGAAAGAGATTAAATAAAACCATTATTCCAGTATTGCAATATTCCATTATTTAATATATTTGCTTTTTAACCAATAAATTTTAAGATGACAGGTTTAATTATCGTAATTGCTGTAGTTGTTATTCTTGCCCTTTTCTTAATCTCGGCATATAACAGGCTGGTTAGACTGAGAAACAACAGGGAAAATGCATTTGCTGACATTGATGTTCAGCTAAGGCAGCGTCATGACCTTATACCTCAGCTTGTGGAAGCAGTCAAGGGGTATATGAAGCATGAAAGGGAACTGCTTACTGAGGTTACCAATGCCAGGGCCAGTGCAATGAAAGCGGGTACTATCAATGAAAAGATACAGGCCGAATCTAGATTATCATCTGCTCTCGGGGGCATACAGGTAGCCGTGGAAGCTTATCCTGACCTGAAGGCCAACCAGAATTTTCTTAATCTACAGGAAGAGATATCTGATGTTGAGAATAAGCTTGCTGCTGCACGCCGGTTCTTTAATTCAGCAACGAAGGAACAGAATGTTTCAGTTCAGTCTTTCCCCTCAAATATAGTTGCAGGAATGTTCGGTTTTAATAAGGAGCCCATGTTTGACCTTGGTGATCGCCGTGAGGTAATGGAAGAGCCACCTGCAGTAAGCTTTGAATAATATATGCCATGAAATATGTAGGGTTACAGTCACAGATATGGAAGAATAATGCCCGTTCGGTAATACTGTTGATTCTTTTTCCACTTGTAATGTTTGCACTGGTAATGATTTTCTGGCTTATATACAGTGTCTGGCAGGCAGAGGCAGAGATAGACCCCGTGGAAGGATTCCTGAGAACAATACCATGGATAGCAGCAGGTGTTATTCTTTGGTTTATTATAGCATGGAATTCGCACACATCCATGATTAATAAAGCTACCGGTTCAAGACCACTGGAAAGAAAAGAGAACAAAAGGATATATAACATTGTAGAAAATCTTTCTATTGCAGCAGGAATGAAAAGAATGCCCAAAATTAATGTAATTGAGGATGATAGTCTTAATGCTTTTGCCAGCGGCATAAACGGCAAAACATACACTATTTCTCTTTCCAGAGGTATTATAGATAAACTTGATGACGATGAGCTGGAATCAGTAATAGCCCATGAATTGACTCATATACGAAACAAGGATGTGCGCCTTCTAATTATATCAGTTATTTTTGTAGGGATATTTGCCTTTGCAACACAAGCTCTGCTGCGTGGATCAATGTATGGAGGAGTGGGAAGAAGGAGGAACAGCAAGAACGGTGCTGCCATAATATTGATAATCATACTTGCTGCCGTTGGATGGCTGCTGACAACACTGTTCAGGTTTGCCCTGTCAAGGAAAAGGGAATACCTTGCTGATGCCGGAGCAGCAGAGCTTACACATAAACCTATGGTTCTTGCTTCAGCCCTCAGGAAAGTGTCTGGTGATCCCAGGATTGAGGCTGTAACACGCAAGGATGTAGCACAAATGTTTATCGAAAACCCTGGAATAAAGAAAAAAGGAGCCTCATTCTCAACGCTTTTTGCTACTCATCCTCCCATACAGGACAGGATACAGGTGCTGGAGCAGATGTAAAACAGGTTCCGGGTTCAGTTCCGGGTCAAAGGTTAATTTGTTAATTCATTAACCTGATTCAGGACATGATAATTCATATCTTTGTCGTAACACTTTTTATTAAAATAGTAATACCATGTCAGTAGTACGATTCGGGGTTTCTATAGAAAAAGATATGCTGGCGGCACTGGATGATTTTGTTAAGGAAAACAGTTTTGCCAACAGGTCACAGGCGATAAGGAAGCTTATATCGAATAACCTTACTATTAAGAAATGGAAGTGCAATAATATTGTAGCAGGATCGGTAACCCTGGTTTATAATCATGAAAGGAGTGATATCCCAGGTTTGTTAACAGATATACAGTACGAGTATCACAGGTCAATATTATCAGCTCAGCATTTTCACCTTGATAATAATA
>DOZA01000208.1 GCA_003518245.1 Bacteroidales bacterium
TATTGCAATAGCAGGCTGGTATTTACCTAATTCTTTGTTATTTTGTTCTAAAATATAATTACCAACTAAAAAATCATACCGTGAAAAAATTATTTCCAATTTTGCTTGTTTTATTATTGTCATTTATGTCGTGCAAACAGGATGAAAAGAAAGTTGGATCTGATAATCCTTTCTTTACCGAGTACAATACTCCTTTCGGGGTACCTCCATTTGATAAAATAAAGGTTGAGCATTTTATCCCTGCTTTTGAAAAAGGTATGGAGATACATAAAAAGGAGGTGGAAGCGATCCTCAGCAATGAGGAGGAACCTACTTTTAAGAATACCATTATAGCAATGGATAATTCAGGGGAACTACTGACCAGGGTTGCATATACCTTTTTTGGACTAAGCAGTGCCAATACGAGCCCTGAACTGCAGGCCGTACAGATGGAAATATCTCCCAGGCTTGCCAAACATACCGACGAGATAAGCCTTGATCCAAGGTTATTTGAAAGGGTGGAAGTAGTATATAACAACAGGGAAAGTTACAATCTGACCGACGAGGAAGGATTCCTTCTCGGACATATCTATAAAGATCTTGTCAGAAACGGATCAGCACTGAAACCTGAGAAGAAAGAGAAGCTTAAGGAAATGAATCAAAAGCTTTCTGTCCTTAGTGTTCAGTTTGACCAGAATGTGCTGGCTGAAACGAATAATTTTATACTGGAGATAAGCAAGGAAGAAGATCTTGACGGATTGCCCGAATCTGTTGTTAATGCTGCTGCTGAGGCTGCACATGCAAGAGATCTTGAAGGGGAATGGATATTCACAACCCAGAAACCCAGCATGCTGCCTTTTCTGCAATACTCAGAGAAGCCTAAGCTGAGAGAGAAACTATATAATGCTTATCTGAACAGGGGGAATAATAATAATGATTATGATAACAAAAAGATTCTTGCTGAGATGATGGAGATAAGAGCTGACCGTGCTCAACTGCTGGGATATAAGACTCATTCACACCTTGTGCTTGAACCAAGAATGGCTAAAGAACCGGATAATGTATATGACCTCTTGAATACACTCTGGAAGGCAGCAATGCCGGCTGCTAAGAAAGACCTGGCCGAGATGCAGAAAATAGCCGACAGTGAAGGAGCAGGAATTAAAATACAGGCCAGTGACTGGTGGTATTATGCAGAAAAACTGAGGAAGGAAAAATATGACCTTGATGATAATGAACTGAGACCATATTTTAAACTTGAAAATGTTCAGCAGGGTGCTTTTACACTGGGTAATAAGTTGTATGGCATCACTTTTACAGAGATAGCCGAGATACCCAAGCCACATGAAGAAGCTTTTGCTTACGAGGTAAAAGAAGAAAACGGTGACCACCTGGGTGTATTGTATATGGACTTTCATCCACGCGAAAGCAAGAACCAGGGTGCATGGTGTGGATCATACAGGGATCATAAAATAAAGGATGGTAAGGCAATTGCACCGGTGGTGACAATGGTAATGAATTTTACAAGACCAAGCGGCGACAAACCTTCATTATTATCTCTCGACGAAGTAAGTACTCTCTTCCATGAGTTCGGACATGCACTTGATGGTTTATTTTCTCAGAAGTCTTACGGATATGAATTTATAGCCTGGGATTTTGTGGAGCTGCCAAGCCAGATAATGGAACACTGGGTTACAGAGCCCGAGATGCTGAAGATATATGCCCTTCATTATGAAACAGGTGAACCAATGCCTGATGAACTGATAGAAAAGATTAAGAATAGCAGCTTCTTTAACAAGGGTTTTGCAAAAGGTGAATACCTTGCTGCATGCTACCTGGACATGGCTTACCATACAATTGACCCGGAGAAAGTGGTCGATGTGGCTGAATTTGAACAGAAGGTGATCAATGATATAGGTTTGATCCCTGAAATACTGCCTCGATACAGGAGTACCTACTTCCTGCATATCGTCGGAGGTTACGATTCAGGTTATTATTCATACGACTGGGCCGGAGTGCTCGACCATGATGCATATGAGGCCTTTAAGGAAAAGGGAATCTTTGACAGGGAGACAGCACAATCCTTCAGGCTTAATGTGCTTGAGAAAAACGGTATAATGGATGCTATGCAGATGTATGTTAATTTCAGGGGCAGGGAGCCGGATAAAACAGCATTTTTGAGAAACCTGGGATTCCTGAATTAGATACTGATTACCCTTTGAACCGAGGACTGCGGAGCAGGCCGAGCTCGATGACCAAAGGGAGTCAACGCGGAAGTACAGAGAATTCGGGATAGGGGGATGTTATACTGGAATACTGGAACCGAGCAGGGCGAGTTTGCGATAGCAAGCGAGGGCTGCGAGCCCGACGAATCTCTGCGGCACGGATCTGGAGATCCGCGCCAGCAGAGTGAGTCAATAATGAAATATTGAATTATTAGCCTATGAAATATCTTTCGTTAACACTGGTTGTCTTTACATCAATTGTCATATCATCATGTACCATTGAAAAAAAAGAACCTACCCAACCAAACATAATCTATATCCTTGCTGATGACCTGGGCTATGGTGAGCTGGGCTGCTATGGACAGGAGAAGATAGAAACACCGTCTATTGACAGGCTTGCTGAAAAGGGGATGATGTTTACACAGCATTATTCAGGATCACCTGTATGTGCCCCTTCAAGATGTATATTACTGACAGGGAAACATTCCGGTCATTCATTCATCAGGGGGAACCATGAATGGGGAGAAAGGGGTGATGTATGGAATTACAGGGCAATGATTGAAGATCCCGGGCTTGAAGGTCAGTATCCTTTGCCCGAAGGTACTATAACAATTGGCACAATGCTACAGAAGCAGGGTTATAAAACAGCTATTGTGGGTAAGTGGGGCCTGGGAGCTCCGGCAAGCAGTGGAGTGCCCACAAAACAGGGCTTTGATTTCTTCTTTGGATATAACTGCCAGCGGCAGGCACATACGTATAACCCTGTACATTTATGGAAGAATGATGAAAGGGTTTTTACAGGTAATGATACCATACCTCCCGGGACAAAACTTCCGGAAGGTGCTGACCCTTATGATGACGCAAGTTACAGCGATTTCTGGCAGGATGTCTATTCACCTGATATGATGTTTGATGAAATAACAAATTTTGTTAACAAGAATAGGGATAATCCTTTCTTCCTGTACTGGGCAACAACAATTCCTCACCTGGCACTCCAGGCTCCTCCCGGATGGATAAAAAAATATGTTGAGAAGTTCGGAGATGAAGAGCCATATACCGGTGACAGGGGGTATTTCCCTAATCGTTACCCACATGCTGCTTATGCAGCAATGATATCCTACCTTGACAACCAGGTGGGAATACTGGTACAGCAATTAAAAGACCTGGGTATTTATGATAATACAATGATAATATTTACCAGTGATAACGGTCCTTCATATACCGGTGGTACTGATTCACCATTTTTCAACAGTGCGGGTATCTACAGTGAAAAAAACGGCAGGGTTAAAGGATATGTTTACGAGGGAGGAATAAGAATACCTATGATAGCCAGCTGGCCGGGAATGATAAAGGAAGGATCAGAAACGGATCATATATCTGCATTCTGGGATGTACTTCCTACTCTCGCTGATCTGACAGGAGCAGACAAACCGGCTGATATTGACGGATTGAGCTTTCTGGCCACACTGCTTGGAGAGAAAAACCAGGAAGAACATGACTACATGTACTGGGAATTTCCATCATACAGCGGACAGCAGGCAGTGAGGATGGGTAAATGGAAAGCTATAAGGAAAGATATCTTTAAAGGGAATATGGATATTGAACTATACGACCTTGAATCTGATCCAGTAGAATCAATTAATATAGCTGCCGAACACCATGACATAATTGTCAGGATAGATTCAATAATGAAAGTAGCGCATGTGCCGGCAGAGCTGGATCGGTTTAAGATAAAGGAGCTGGGGGATAAATAATTACGGGCACCGGGTACTGGTAATATAAATTGCATATGACCCCTGACGGCATCATAAAGGTTATGAACAATCCGCTCTAACATGACGCCGTAGGTGTCATATAAT
>DOZA01000200.1 GCA_003518245.1 Bacteroidales bacterium
AAAGGAGAAAGTAAAATAAGACCATCGGTTGAAACATCACTGCATAATCTTTTTGAGTCCAGTTTGATTGTACATACACACCCGACAGTGATTAATGCCCTCCTGTGTTCAGTTAGAGCAAAAGAACTGACAGAAGAACTTTTTGGAAATGAGGTTTTATTTGTTGATTATACTGATCCGGGCTATGTGCTTTTTAAAGAAACAGAAAGACAGCTCAGGAAATATATTGATTCTAATGGGAAAGAACCAGGGATTGTTTTCCTTCAAAACCATGGCATGTTAATTTGTGGAGATGATTCAGAATCTGTTAAGATGCATACTGAAAAAATAATGACTGCAGTCAATAACCGTTTCATTAGGAAACTACCCTCACTTGAATTTATAAAACCCTCAAAGGGAAGTAAGCTTATCCTAAATAAAATAAGTGAGTATTTTAACAGCCGTAACCTTTATACAGCATTTATGAATAATGAGATGACAGGACTGTTCATGAGTGAGAAAGATGAATTCAGTAAAACAGCGAAACCTTTTACACCTGATAATATTGTATATTGTAAATCCGAGTACCTCTTTGCCATGGGGAAAATTGATGATATTATTAATAGCATCAGGTCATTTGAATTAAGAACCGGGTATTATCCCAGAATTATTGGACTTCAAAGAACAGGGTTGATATCAGCAGGGGATAGTATACAATCAGCTCAAAGGTCCCTTGAAGTATTCCAGGACATGATGAAAATTAGGTTCTTATCAGAAAATTTCGGAGGACCAGAATTCCTGACAGGAAAACAGGTTGAATTTATTGATAGCTGGGAAGCAGAGAATTATCGTCGCAAATTTTAAATATAATTGTGTATCTTGGATTGGATATTTAAATAAAATATAAGTCATGAAGAAAATTAAAATACAGGCATTCCTGTTATTGGTTATAATTACATTTATATCTGCGGATGTTTATGGACAGACAGTAAAGGTACATGGGAAGGTAACTACCTATGACAGTATCCCTCTTGTCAGGGCAGTGATAGAAGCAAAGGGTACTGGTATAGAGGTTCTTACAGATAGTCTCGGATACTTTGCAATAGAATGCCTTGAAGAGGATAGGATAATTGTATCGGCGAAAGGATTCTTAAAGGAGAAAATCAGGATTACCGGTGAAGAAGACTATTTTAATATCAATATGAAATTGAGGGAGGGAGAGAGGAGCCTGGAGCTGGCAATAGGTCCTGATGGCCATATCAGGGAAGCAGATAAGCAAAAGGTAAGCGCTATAAATGACCGAAGTATAGATTTCTCGATGTATTCTAATATTTATGATGCGCTGAGGGGAATCTCAGGTGTTCGTATCGTAGGTGATATAGTTTATATCAGGGGACAAACCACTATAGGATCAGGAGATGCAGAAGCTCTTTTTGTGGTTGACGGAATTATTGTAAGTAAAATGGTTTTTTCAAGCATACCGACAAGTGACATAAAAAATATAAGAGTACTCAAAGGCTCCTCTGCTTCAATTTATGGTTCGCGTGGAGGAAACGGTGTTGTTGAAGTAGATACTAAAAGGGGAAAGTTTAGATAATATTGTTCTCAAGTAATAAACCCTTTTGAAAGTAATTATTTGTATCAGAGTGGTAGGTTGCCTGGATTAGAGATAATAATATGGAAAAAGTTTTATGCTTCATCTTTCTAATTATATCACTATATGGTTGTAAGCCTGAAGTAAGTGATTTAGAAAAGCCCAATATTCTTTTTATACTGGTGGATGACCTGGGATACCATGACCTTGGCTTTACCGGAAGTGAGTATTACGAGACACCAAATATTGACCGTATCGCTCATGAGGGTATGTGGTTTACCGAAGGTTATGCAGCATGCCAGGTTTGCAGCCCGTCCAGGGCAAGTATAATGTCAGGGAGATTCCCGGCACGACATGGTATTACAGATTATCTTGGAGCTCCCACAGGCGAAGATTGGAGAAAGATGGGGCGCCATACAAAACTCCTCCCGCCTGAATATGTAAAGAATCTGCCACATGAATACATAACACTGCCCGAAGCATTGAAAGAAGAAGGCTACACAACATTCTTTGCCGGTAAGTGGCACCTGGGTCATGAAGGATCTTATCCACAGGATCACGGATTTGATGTAAACAGGGGTGGATACCACGCCGGCGGACCCTATTCAGGGGGATATTTTTCACCTTTCAATAATCCCCAGATGACGGATTACGATGATGAAAAAGGAATGAGCCTGCCGGGTAAACTGGCAAAGGAAACGGTGCAATTTATTAAGGAAAACCAGGATACCTCCTTTTTTGCTTTCCTGGCATTCTATGCTGTTCATGCTCCTATACAGACAACAATGGACAAATGGGCTAAATACCGACAGAAAGCTGAAGATAGAGGTATTGCAGATACAGGTTTCGTTATGGGAAAACTATTGCCCGCACGTCAGTATCAGGATAACCCCGTTTATGCTGGTCTGGTTGAAACAGTCGATGATGCGGTAGGTCAGGTGCTGAATGCTCTTGAAGAATTGAATATATACGATAATACCATTGTGATCTTTACTTCAGATAATGGTGGTGTGGTGGCAGGTGATAATTATTCAACATCCAATAAGCCACTGCGTGCCGGTAAGGGATATCAGTACGAAGGAGGAATAAGGGAACCCTATGTTATCAGGGTGCCGGGCATGGAAGGTGGTCGGATATCCGAGACACCAGTTACAGGAACAGACTTTTACCCTACCTTATTAGCCAT
>DOZA01000032.1 GCA_003518245.1 Bacteroidales bacterium
AAAGTATCAACGAGGTAAAAAAATGTAGTACAATTAGCTTAGTTTTGATCATATACTTTAATATAAATGTTCATTATTCTTCCGTTGAACTCTGACTCCTTTTTGACAAAGATTAGAATCCATGAGGACCTTCATAATATGTTAGCAAAGAACCTTCAGCATGTTCTGTGGACTTTATACTGGTATTTACAACAAAAGACCGGCCGCCAAAATAAGGAAATTCAATATCAACAACTATCTCACCATGGCTGAGAGTAACTTCATCAGGCAGCTCTTTTACCACCTGAGCATTCTCATATTCGTTTATCAGGGTTGAGTCAATTCTGTACAGGTATTCAGTAAAATCTTTAACAATACCTTTATTTTCAGTACTGTCAACTATATTATAAAATTCGTCAGGATCTTTATTACTGTCGTAAAGATCAGTTTCCCTGAACTGACGGTACATACCGTATTTGTAATCTTTTGTAACCAGGGCTGTGTTGCCGAGTATCTCTATTATAGCTGTATCAGGTGCTCTTTCTTTTCCGGTCAGCACCCTGTAATAACTGTCACCCTCCTGCCCTTCGGGCATACTACTGCCAGCCAGTTCAACCAGCGTGGAAAACAAGTCAACATGTGATGTAAAACCATCTATTCTGCCTGACTTAAGCACCCCGGGCCACCATATTACAAAAGTAACATGTGAAGATCGTTCATAATGTGTACCCTTATGTATGATCATGATCACCCAGATTTGTTCCATGATCAGACGTGAAAATTATAAGGGTGTTATCAAGTTTACCCTTTTTCTCAAGCATGTCAAGTATTCTTTTTAGTTGCCTGTCATCTTCAATATACCTTACAGTCTGTTCACCTACATAATAGTTGATATCGGGTGTATCAGCCATTGGCCATTCATACACATCAAAAAGGTCTGTGTTGTCCTGGTACTTTAGGTAATCAAAATGTGATTTACCGACTCTTTTAAGGTAGTAGTGATAATCATCCTGTTTAAGAGTATCACCTGCCCAGTTTCCCTGGCAATCTGCAATTATACGTTCATCAAAGCCGGTCATCCTGTCCCAAGGCTTAAAATGCATCTTGCCGATACCAACTGTCCTGTACCCTGCCCTATCGAATTCTTCCATTAGGATTGGTGATCCTTCATAAAGCCACCTGCCACCGTTATCCCACATCTTATGCGTATGCAGATAAGTACCTGATACAATGGTATATCTAGACGGCATACAAACGGGAGCAGTACAGTAATGATTATTGAAGACAAACCCCTCCCTATACAGCTTATCCAGCGCAGGTATCTTAAGTACGGGTGTTAGTGCCGGTACATCCTCCCATGCCTTATAGTCAGTTGTAATAAGTATGATATTTGGCTTCTCAGGTAGTTGATTATCACATGACACCAGCACGATTATCGTTACCAATAGCAGGAAAACGGATAGCTTCTTGATTAGGCAAGTCTCGGTGAACATGAAAATAAATGTTTATTGTACACTTTTTTTATATTGCTAATTTAAGAGAAATAATTCACTGATAAAAAGATTTAATAGAGAAAACTATAATAATATATCAGGTAAGAATACAATATCAGGAATTATAATATATATTACATATATCATATAACTGAATATACGTATTTCACAAGAAGTTGTATTTTTACTAAATAATATTCAGGTTAATATGAATAAAACCATCAACAGTGAAAAACCACTTTAACTTATCCTTATGATCCATCTTCAGCACCCTTGCAGTCTTTTTATTACTCTTAATCGGGTGTAATAACTATTTTACAGATTACACATACACAAAGCCCCCAAATATTGATGACGGCTTAGAAATTGGAACGCTTGAGCAAGCGAATATTGATCAGGATATTATTGCATATGGGATAAGCAAAATTAAGAGCGGTAAGTATAATGAAGTTCACTCAATACTTATTTACAAAGGGGGGATGTTGGTTCTTGAAGAATATTTCAAAGGACACAGGTACCAGTGGGATGCACCCGGATATCATAGTGATATGGTACAGTGGGATAAAGATATGATGCATAAGATTATGTCGTGCACCAAAAGCTTTACCTCAGCCTGTATAGCCATCGCGATTGAAGAAGGGTTTATTGACAATGTTAACCGGTCAATATTTGATTATTTACCAGGTCATCATCAATATAAATCAGGAGGAAAGGAAGATATCACACTTGAGCATCTTTTAACAATGACCTCTGGTCTTGAATGGAATGAATGGAATGCTGCTCACGATACATCCGCCAATGATATTGACAGGATATATTTTTAATGTTCTGATGATCCTGTAAAATGTGTTATTGAGAGAGATCTTATAGCCGAGCCAGGTACGAAATTCACCTACAGCGGAGGAGGAATAATAATCCTGGGTGAAATACTTCGCAACGCTTCGGGCATGAATATTGACGATTTTTCGATGAAGTATCTTTTTGAACCTCTTGGTATTGATTCTACTATATGGTTTAGATATGATAATGGGAACATAGCTACTGATGGTTCACTTGAGCTTACTCCGCGAGACATGCTTAAACTTGGAGTTACCTATTTAAATAAAGGTATATGGAATGGAAAAAGAATTATTCCTGACGCATGGGTGTTAAAAAGTTCAAATGTGTATAATAACAATTACCCCATCAGGGCACCTATAGAAGATTCAGGAAAGAATGGCTATAGATATACATGGTGGATCAGCGATTTCATTCATGATGGTTCAAAAATAAGCATGTTCAGAGCTAGTGGCTGGGGAGGTCAGTCAATTATGGTTTTTCCTAAGCTTGATATGGTTGTAGTGTTTACCGGAGGCAACTATGCTTCGCATTCATCTCTATATACAATAATCAGGCAACATGTTTTGCGGGCTATTAAATAAAGATAAGCCTGGTTATCCACCTCAGCCTTACTCTGTTGGCCGTAGAAGGGTGTGGATTATAAATCCACACCATTGGAGGCCATCGTAGGTGTATACTCAGCCTTTACTTGATATCCATTTCACGAGGCCTTTCATCCTGATAATTTCATTCAGTTTACCGGGCAGTGGTTCAAAACCAATGGTCTTCTCTCCTACCCTTACCTGGCCTTTTTCGAAATCTATATCCACGCTGTCACCTTCAGTATAAGAATCCACTGCTTCCGGAAGCACTATCAGAGGCAAGCCCTGGTTGATACTTGATCGAAAAAATATCCTGTTCACTGATTTAACTATGACAGCTTTCACACCAATATATCCAAGTCCTACAGCCGGATGTTCTCTTGAGCTGCCACAGCCAAAATTATCACCGGCTATTATTATATCGCCTTTTTCAACATTTTTGCTGAATGATTTATCGAATCCTTCAAAAAGATGAGGTAAGATAGATTCCGGATCCGAACTCAGTATATTATAAGTTAGATTACCTGCAAACATCTGATCAGTATTCAGGTTATCAATATCGCAATAGTTCCAGACACCATTTATTTTCCTTTTTTCATTATCTGCTATCTGCACTTTTTTTGCCTCTTTTCTGTCAGTAATAAATTTTTCATTGCCCTTTGATGCTCTGGGGTCAGTGATCTTTCCATTTATTGCAGATAGGGACACTGTTGCCGGTGATGCAAGGTATATGCTGGCATTTTTATTACCCATACGCCCCAGGAAATTCCTGTTTGCAGTGGAAATAACATTATATCCATCTGCTGGTATTCCCTGTCCTGTACCCAGGCAGGGTCCGCAGCTTGGGCTTAGTATATTGGCCCCTGCTTCAATAAGTATATTTACAAGTCCTTCTTCTATAGCCTGCAGGTATATTCCCCTGCTTGCAGGTATAACCAGTAGCTGGAATCCTTCCTTAACCTTATTATTCTTTAATATGTCTGCGGCAATCCTTATATCTTCAATCCTTCCATTAGTGCATGTACCTATCAGTCCCTGCTGCAATAAGGTACCTTCGACTTCGGATATACCTTTAACATTATCAACATTATGTGGTGCAGCTACCAGGGGATATATGTTCTCAAGGTCTATATCTATCTCACTTGAATATTTAGCTCCGGGATCAGCCCATACAGACTTATATTGTTTCCTGTCAAGAAACTTATCCAGCACATCATCGGCAGGGAAGACAGCATTCTTGGCACCCATTTCAGAAGCCAGGTTTGCCAGTGTCATCCTGTCTGATACGCTGAGGGTACTCACTCCCTCACCATGGTATTCTATAGACATATAATTGGCACCTGCCGTACCCAGTAAACCAATAATATAAAGAGAAAGGTCCTTTGCATACACATTCTCCTTCAGTTTACCTTTAAGATTTATCTTTATTGATTCAGGTACCCTGAACCATGTTTCACCCCTTGTCCAGATGCCAGCTGATTCTGTACGGTCAATACCTGCTGCCATACTGTTAAAAGCACCGGCTGTGCATGTGTGACTATCACTGCCTACAATTATCATTCCCGGGAGGGCATGGTATGACATTATCTGGTGGCATATTCCCCTTCCTGCATCATAAAATTTACTGATCTTATGCTCTTTTACAAAATTTCTTATATCCTCGTATTGTGTTGCCAAGCTTGCATTTGTAGGAGGAGCATTATGATCAAGAACAACAAGGAGCTGGTCGGGATCTTTTATATTCACGGAACCCATTTTTTTGAATGTCTTATATATGCTTGCCGTATTATCATGGGTTAGTACAATATCAGGTTTCCTGAATACTATTGCTCCTGCCGGGGTGTCAAATATCTTTTCTACAAAGGTGCGGGCTTTCATAAGATAAAGGGTTTAGGTGTTTAGGGGTTTAGAGTAATCCGCCATCGTGATAAATCTTCATTTGTACTTCACTGAATGGATGTAATTGATCTGAATCACCTGTGCGGAGGTTTTTAATATCACCATTTACAAGGTTCAATTCAATAGTATCATCATTTTTAAGGTTCAGATTATCCATGTTTTCATATGTCAGTACCGGGAAAGCTGCATTTATTGCATTCCTCTCATATATAGCCCCGAATGATTCAGCTATTACAGCCTGTACACCAAGTGAAACAAAACAGTCTACTGCCTGCTGTCTTGAGCTTCCTGATCCGAAGTTTTTGCCTGTAATTATAATATCTCCCTTTCTGGCTTTCCTTGCAAATTCTTCATAACCCTGGAGGTTATCGAAGGCATATTGTCCCATCTCATTAATGTCAGTAATAGACAGATACCTGTTATGAAAGATCATATCGGTATCGATATTATCTTTTTTAATCAGCCAGCAACGTCCTTTTAGTACTTCCGGGCGTTTACCGGTATCTTTCTCCTGTCGATAAATTTCAGCTTCTTGTTTTTTCTCACCTGGGGTGAACAGGGCTGGTTGATCCGGTATATCATTTTCATGTGTTATATAACCGGCAACAGCTGATGCTGCCACTACAGCCGGCGAAGCAAGATATACGCTGCCTTTCCCCTGTTTTCCAGGGAAGTTCCGGTTTCCTGTACTTATAGTTATTTCGCCGGGCCCGTTTTGACCTACCTGTCCTGCAGCGCATCCTGCGCATCCTGCATTTGATACCAGGGCACCGGCATTCTTGAAAATATCAATTATACCCTCATTAAGGCATTGTTTCCACACTTTATCAGTTGAAGGTACTATTTTCAATACAACACCGGGTGCTACCTTACGGTTTTTCAACACTCTTGCAGCAGCCCACATATCGTCAATTCTACCGTTTGTACAGCTACCTATAAAGGCCGAGTCTATCTTAGTTCCTTTCTCATCATCAATATTAATGGTATCATGAGGTTTTCCCGGCTTTGAAAGCATTGGTTTGAATTCACTTACATCAACTTCATAAGTTTTCTCATATTCTGCATCCTGATCTGCATATAATGACTCAAAATCAGCGCTGGTTCTTTCAGTACAATAGGAAATAACCTCATTATTTGGAGGGAACAAAATAATTATGGCGCCCATTTCTGTCGCCATTGATGATATTGTAATCCTGTCTCCAATACCCATGTTTTCAACACAATCACCATATAATTCAACGGAATACCCCAGCAATGTATTGGCGCCAAACCTGTTAAGAAGGTTAAGGACAATATCCTTGGCATAAATGTTTCCCGGTAATGTACCATTAAGTATTAGTTTGACTGAAGGAGGTACTTTGAACCAAACCTTTCCTTTATCCCATGCAGCAGCAATATCTTTATCTCCCATACCCTGTCCAAATGCCCCTACAGCACCAAGGATATTAGCATGTGAATCGGTTGATATTGCTGTTGCTCCCGGATATACATATCCTTCATCAATCAGTAAATGTGTTCCAATACCGGCGTTAATATCATAAACACGTATTCCTTCATTCCTGGCAAAAATCCTGCATATTTGCTGATTGACAGCATACTTCTGATCAGAGCCTGTAGGATTGCAATCGAAGGTAAAAAGAGTTTTACCCGGGTCGTCAATACCAAGGTTATAGGCCTGTATATTCTTTACAACATTTGCACCACCGAAATCACGTGCAACCCTGGCATCAATTATAACATCAGTAATATCGCCTGGTTTGAGCTTGTCTTTATCTGAGTGGTTTGAGAGAATTTTTTCAATGATTGTCATTCCCATAATAAAATTGTTTTAATGTTCAAATAACAAAATTAGTATTAAAGCTATAAACTACAGTAATGAAGTAATAAATATTTACTTAATACCTGAAAATCTTAGATTAAGGCTATTTAAGAAGAACCATGCTCTTACCTGTTCTCAAGATAAATCATATTTCTTTTCAAAACCATTTCAAGTATCATTCCGGTAAAAACTGTGATTTCATCAGCAGCTATTGAACTATTCTTTACCCATTTTTCATGGATATTCTTATCAAATTCAGCAGTTATCTCAAATAATTCTTTTTGTAACAAATCCTTATAGTTTTTCCTGTCCTCAATTCTTGATATGTAATCCTGGTCAATATAATCGGTTACACTATAGAATGTCCACCAGGCTTTGCCATTATTTTTATCGTACATATCATCGGGTACCTGAAAATGCATTTCAAAAACCTTTTTATTATCTGAATAATATTTATATCCAGGAGGAAAGTCTTTTGTACCGTAATAAACAGGCATATAAGCATGCACACATCCTCTTCTTGGGGCCAGCCATAACCGGCAGCCTGTTTCTATTTCCTGGCCGTCCCTCAGTTCAGCAACAAAAGACAACTGCTGATGACGGGCACAAATATTCATTATTTTGTTCTTATGAGGATTATGCTCTGTATAGTTCTTCGAGTCGTCAAGTGAAGTTCCTTCATAGTGATTTCCCAGTATTGATATAAGCTTCTCAATAGTAACAGGTTTTTCGGGTACAAAGCTGACCGGAAAACTATCATTCATGTCATATTCAATGGCAGACAGCATATTAACACCTACCCACATACGACCAATATTTCCCTTGCTTTTAGCTGACCGTTCATTTCCATAGGCTTCCCTGAAACTAAATCTACCTGTTGAAGGGTCGTACCAGTTCATTTTAATAGCATATTCTTCAAGTTCGGGAGAGCATAAATAATTCTCCTTATCATTAAAATCTATTTCCTCAATAATATAGTAATTGGGCAGATAAACAACATGTTCATCGGGTATCCTCATAGCAACCCAGTGTTTACCTTTTACCACAGACAACATCCATGCTTCTTTTATATCTGCAATAGTATATGTCCTTCCAGAGGCATTATATCCAAGATCAGTGAGCAGTTTTCCTGCAATTGTAACAGCATCTCTGGCTGATTTAGCTCTTTCGGCAACTATTTTCCTAAGATCATACCCAATACCTCCTTGAACAATATCCCCTGATTGTTCCCTTGATGGACATGAATTAGATGTTATCAGCACACCATTATCATTCAGGAAGCTATCTGCAAAATCCTGCCCGGGCATTTCGAGCCATATATATCCAAAAGTAGTATCAGCCTGCGTTATTTCTGCCCCTTTCTTCAGTTTAATTTTTCCCACTTCATGAATACATGGGTCAATTTTATAGAAATTAACC
>DOZA01000394.1 GCA_003518245.1 Bacteroidales bacterium
AAAGCTTAGCCCTATCAACCTGAAAAGGATACGCATTCTTATAGATCTATTAGTAATACTTTTTGCCCTGTCGGTACTTATTATTGGTGGCACCTGGCTGGTATGGAGCAGGTTTCACCTGGGACAGGTATCGGCAGCGATGGAGATACCGGTAGGTTATGTTTACCTTATACTACCTGTAAGCGGCCTGATTATATCTTTTTATTCCATGTATTTCATCAAACAAAACATGCAGTCATGACAGGTATCCTGGTGCTGGTACTGACATTTGTTATTCTTCTAGCCATTGGTGTACCTATTGCCTACAGCATTGGTATTTCAGGTATCTGCACAATGCTGGTGAGTATAGACACATTACCCGCACTGGCAACCTATGCTCAGCGTATGGCTACGGGCCTTGACAGTTTTACACTGCTGGCCATACCCTTTTTTATACTGGCTGGCCAGCTTATGAACAGCGGTGGCATAGCCTTACGCCTGATAGAATTTGCCAAGGTTTTTGTGGGGAGATTACCCGGTGGGTTATCTTTTGTAAATGTGATTGCCAATATGTTATTCGGAGCTATCTCCGGATCGGCAGCAGCTTCAGCCTCAGCAATAGGAACAATAATGGGGCCTCAGATGAAAAAAGAAAAATATGATGAAAAACATTCAGCAGCTATAAATCTAACCTCGGCTACCACGGGTTTGATCATCCCACCCAGTAATATCCTTATTGTGTATTCACTGGCCAGTGGAGGAGTATCTATTGCCGCATTATTTATAGCCGGCTATATACCTGGTATACTTATGGGTATAGCATTGATGGCTGCCGGTGCAGCCTATGCAGTCAGGAAAAAATACCCCAGGATGGAAAAGGTTACTGTGAAGGATGGTTTTAGTAAATTTTTTGATGCATTACCAAGCTTATTCCTACTGGTTATAGTAATAGGTGGTATTATCTCGGGTATCTTTACAGCTACCGAAGCCTCCGCTGTTGCAGTGCTTTATTGTCTTATTCTGGCTTTCCTTTATAAAGAGATAAGGTGGAAGGATTTACCCGGAATAATCGTAAGGACTTGTATAACAACATCAATAGTTCTTCTGCTGGTGGCAACATCCATTGGTTTATCATGGATCATGTCATACGAAAATATACCACAGGATATTAGCAACGGGTTAATCGGTATTAGTGACAACCCGTTTGTTATATTACTATTAATAAATATCATACTGCTATTTGTGGGTATATTTATGGACATGACCCCGGCCGTGCTTATTTTCACACCAATCTTTTTGCCTATAGTTACTTCACAGCTTGGTATTGACCCTATACATTTTGGCATAATACTTATCATGAACCTCTGTGTTGGTCTGTGCACCCCTCCCGTAGGTACAGTGCTATTTGTCGGCTGTACTGTTTCCAACCTGAAAATACATGATGTTATCAGGCCTCTTATACCCTTATTCATCATAATGGTTATTGTATTATTAATTGTGACCTATGTGCCGCAGTTAAGTTTATGGCTGCCGGGATTGTTTGGGTACTAAATATTGTTGAAGTGTTGAATTGTTTACTGGCACAGAGCTCAGGGCACAGTTCCGAAATCTCGGAACTACGGAGGGCAGGATGGGCACAGAGCACACTCCTTCTTGATACCTGTTCTTATTTTTCGTATTTTTCAGGTAAGAGTGGTTAGATAACTGAATAAACATAAACATAAGCATACAATGAGCACAGGCCATTTGGTAAAACTCAGAAGAGAACTTCACTCTTATCCTGAAATAGCAGGGCACGAGAAAGCAACAGCCGAAAAGCTGAAAGAGTATATAAGCCAGTATAAGCCTGACAGGATAATAACCGGTCTGGGAGGGCATGGTATAGCGTTTATCTATAAAGGTGAAGAGCATGGAAAAAAAATACTGTTCAGGGCTGATCTTGATGCCCTGCCGATAAAAGAAATAAGTGAAAGACCATACAGGTCAGTCTATACCGACAGGGCACACCTGTGTGGTCACGATGGACATATAACCATACTTGCCGGCCTTGCTGAAATACTCCATCGCAACAGGCCCCTTAAAGGTGAAATCATACTTCTTTTCCAGCCCTCGGAAGAAACAGGCGAAGGGGCCACCATGGTGCTCAGTGACAATAAATTCAGGGAAGAAGTGGAACCTGATTATGTTTTTGCTCTTCATAACCTTCCCGGTTACCCTGAGAATACAATCATTATAAAAGACAGTGTTTTTAATTCTGCCTCGGTGGGACTGACAGTATCATTGCATGGTAAATCATCACATGCTGCCGAACCCTTAAAAGGAGATTCACCTGTTAAAGCCCTTTATCAAATAATTACTGCCTTAGATACCATACAGAGTAATAAAAAAATATTCAGCGACTTTGTACTTGGTACTGTAATACATATTAACGTTGGAGAAAAACGATTTGGCACATCACCTGAATATGGTGAAATATCAATGACCTTAAGAGCCTACAGGGATGATGATATTGAAATATTAAAAAAGGAGATCATACAGGCTATAATAAACATATGTAAGAAAGAAGAAATAAAATGTGAGTATGAATGGGAAGAAGAATTTATTTCGCTAAGAAATGCCCCCTACCCTGTGGAGATAATTAAAGAAGCAGCATATAACCTTGATCTTCAAATAAATGAAATGACAGTACCTTTAAGATGGTCAGAAGATTTCAGTCATTTTACTAAAGCCTTCCCGGGAGCCATGTTCGGTCTTGGTGCAGGTATTAACCATCCTGCCCTTCATAATCCGGATTATGATTTCCCCGATAAAATATTAGCAACAGGTATAAATATGTTTCTTAATATTTACAGGTTAATAAATGAAAAATAGTAGCCAGTCTCATGAACATGACCTGAGTGATTTAACAAGGAAACAGCACTAATAATTTTCCTTTTTATATTGCATCTTGTTTAGGTTTTTAATACTTTTACTCCTGTTTGATTATCAATAAATCATACTAAAGTGTTTGCAATAATAAAACTCTTTACAGTGTGTACTGTGGCACGCTGTGTTAAACTGTGCTTAAAATCAATATAATATAAATCAACCCTTTAACTCATGAAAAACATATTAATATTATTTGCCATCATGGTAATCATTTCATCATGCAATGGACCTGGCAAGGTCAAAATAGAATATCCTGATACCAAAAAGGTGGATGTTGAAGATGAATATTTCGGGACAAAGGTAAAAGATCCATACCGCTGGCTCGAAGATGATAATTCAGAAGAAACTGCTGCCTGGGTCGAAGCACAGAATAAAGTGACTTTCGAATACCTTGACCGTATCCCTCTAAGGGAAAAGATACGGGAAAAGCTGACACAGATGTGGAACTATGAAAAATACACCGCACCATTTAAGGAAGGTGAGTATACATATTTTTATAAGAATGATGGACTGCAGAACCAGTTTGTTGTATACCGTCAGAAAGGCAATGAAGAGCCTGAAGTATTTCTTGATCCAAATAAGTTCTCGGATGATGGCACAACATCGTTGAGCACGCTATCCTTTTCAAGGGATGGCAGCAAGGCAGCCTATGCTATATCAGAAGGTGGCTCCGACTGGAGAAAGATCATTATTATTGATGCAATAAGCAAAGAGATTACCGGAGATACTATTAAAGATGTAAAATTCAGCGGCATATCATGGAAGGGAAATGAAGGTTTTTATTATTCAAGCTATGATAAGCCGGAAGGTAATGAGCTGTCAGCCATGACCGATCACCATAAGCTATACTATCATAAACTGGGTACCTACCAGAAAGATGATAAACTTGTTTTTGGTACTGAAAGGAAGAGAAGGTATGTCAGTGGCATGGTTACTGAAGATGACAGGTACCTTGTCATTGGAGCTTCTGTCTCAACCACTGGTAATGAATTGTATATCAAAGATCTCACTAAACCTGGCAGCAAGCTGGTAAATGTTGTTGATAATTTTGATAATGATCATTTTGTAATTGACAATAGAGGATCAAAACTATATATCGTAACCAATTTAAATGCCCCAAACAGGAAGATTATAACAGTTGATGCAGGCAGCCCGGGCATTGAAAACTGGACAGACTTTATTCCGGAGACAGAGAATGTACTTGAACCATCAACAGGAGCAGGTTATCTTTTTGCACATTACCTTAAAGATGCTACCTCCATGGTTAAACAATATGACATGGAAGGTAATATGCTCAGGGAGATAGAGTTACCAGGAGTAGGTTCAGCTTCGGGCTTTGGAGCCAAGAAAAAAGCAGAAGAAGTATACTTTACATTCACAAACTATATTACACCTGGTACAATATTCAAACTTGATCCTGAAACAGGTACGAATGAGATATATAAACAGCCGGATGTTGATTTTAACGGTTCTGAGTATATCTCCGAGCAGATATTCTACAATTCAAAGGATGGCACAAAAATACCAATGATAATTACTTATAAGGAAGGTACTGAAATGAATGGAAAGAATCCTACCATTCTTTATGGGTATGGCGGATTCAGCATAAGCGAAACACCCTACTTCAGTATTACCAATGCCTTATGGCTTGAGATGGGAGGAATATATGCAGTGCCAAATATCAGGGGTGGCGGTGAATATGGTGAAGAGTGGCATCTTGCAGGAACGAAAATGAACAAGCAGAATGTATTTGATGATTTTATTGCT
>DOZA01000013.1 GCA_003518245.1 Bacteroidales bacterium
CTATATCGTAGGCCCATCCATCACCCCCGAAGCACCATATTGATTTCTTTATGAGGTATTGTTTAAGATCGAGTATATTTTTTACTACAGGATCTTTTTCATTTTTAATTGCATCCAATACTTTTTCAGTAGCCTCCTGTGACTTTGCAGCATCAAGCATACCATCAATCCATGCACGGAATGCTTCCTGTGTTTTACCTGATATTTTTTCTTCTTTTATGGCAGCTTCCATTAACAGCTTTATGCGCAGGCGCATTTTTTCAGTTCCGATAGCCATTCCGAGCCCATATTCTGCATTATCTTCAAACAGTGAATTAGCCCATGCCGGTCCTTTACCCGATTTAGAGTTGGCCCTATAGGGGGTTGAAGGTGCTGATCCTCCCCATATAGATGAGCATCCGGTAGCGTTGGCTATCATCATGCGTTCGCCAAACAACTGGGTTACCAATTTAGTGTAGGGTGTTTCGCCACAACCGGGACAGGCCCCGGAAAATTCAAACAGTGGTTGTGCAAACTGACTGTTCTTCATGTTGGCGTCCTTGGGTACAACATTATCTTTATAACCAACTTCTTTATCCAGGTATTCCCATATGCCAGCCTGATCGACCTGTGATTGCAATGGTTCCATTACAAGTGAGTTTTCTTTCGAAGGGCATACATTAACGCAGACACCACAGCCTGTACAATCAAGCGGGCTTATCTGAATGCGGTAATTATATTCTTTAATATTTCCTTTTCCTTTTATAGTGTCTATTTTGGCCGGTGCTTTTTCCACTTCTTCATCAGTGAGAAGGAATGGACGTATTACTCCATGAGGGCATACATATGAGCACTGGTTACACTGTATACAATTTTCAGGTACCCATCGTGGAACATTAACGGCCACGCCCCGTTTCTCATATTCCGTTGTACCTGCGGGGAATGTACCGTCTTCTCTTCCCTTGAATGCACTGACAGGCAGGTCATCACCTTTCTGGGCATGTATGGGGTCACATACATTTCTAATGAAATCCGGAACATCACGTTCCCTTTTTTTATCTTCCCCGTTAAGCTCCTTCCATTCGTCCGGTATTTTAACCTCTTTCACTTTCTCACCTCCTTTATCAACTGCTGCAAAGTTCATATTTACCACATTTTCTCCCTTACGCCCGAATGATTTCTCTATAAACATCTTCATTTCGTCCACGGCCTTATCATAGGGAATAACCTCCGAGACCTTAAAGAAGGCGGATTGCATAATGGTGTTGGTACGTGTTCCCAGGCCGATACCTTCCGCCAGTTTAGTGGCATTAATTATGTAAAAGCGGATATCATTTTCCGCCATGTATTTTTTCATAGACCCGGGCAGTTTTTCTTTTATTTCTTCCTCATCATATATGCTATTAAGCAGGAAGGTACCGCCTTTTTTCAGACCCTTGAGCATATCATATTTCTCAAGATAGGCTGTTACGTGGCAGGCCACGAAATCCGGTGTATTAACCAGGTATGTTGAATTAATAGGTTTATCACTGAAACGAAGGTGAGAAGCAGTAAGTCCGCCTGATTTTGTAGCCTCATATGCAAAATATGCCTGGCAATATTTATCGGTTGTTTCACCTATAATCTTTATTGAGTTCTTGTTGGCACCCACTGTACCGTCACCGCCCAGTCCATAGAATTTAGCCGAATAAGTAGATTCATCTGAAACATTTATTTCAGGTAACAGAGGTAATGATGTATTCGTTACATCGTCATTGATACCTACTGTAAAATGATTCTTCGGCTCATCTTTTTTAAGATTTTCATAGACCGACATTATCATGGCAGGTGTTGTATCTTTTGAAGAAAGGCCATAGCGTCCACCTACTATAAGAGGTTGTTTTTCTTTTTCGTAGAAAAGGTCGAGTATATCGAGATAGAGGGGTTCTCCATTAGCTCCCGGTTCTTTTGTACGATCGAGCACTGCTATTTTCTTCACGGTTTCGGGCAGAACATCGAAGAAATACTTACCTGAGAATGGCCTGTAAAGGTGTACTTTAATAAGACCCACTTTATCACCTTTGGCATTGAGGTAGTCAACAGTTTCCTTTGTGGTTGAAGTAACGGAACCCATTGCCACCACAATATTTTCAGCATCGGGGGCGCCATAATAAGTAAACGGCTTATATTCTCTTCCCGTGAGGTCAGATATCTTTTTCATGTTCTCGGCGACAATATCGGGCAAGACCTCATAGAATGGATTAACAGATTCTTTTGCCTGGAAATAGATATCGGGGTTCTGTGCTGTACCCCTGGTGACAGGATGTTCAGGGTTGAGGGCATTATTCCTGAATTTTTGCAATGCCTCCCAGTCCATTAATTTTTTCATATCCTCTGTTTCCAGCATTTCGACCTTCTGTATTTCGTGTGAAGATCTGAATCCGTCGAAGAAATGCATAAAAGGCACGCGTGATTTTATTGCTGACAGGTGGGCCGCTCCTGCAAGGTCCATTATTTCCTGTATACTGCCGGTAGCAATCATACCAAATCCGGTTTGCCTGGTAGCGTATATATCGCTATGGTCACCGAAGATTGAGAGGGCATGAGCTGCTACTGAACGTGCGCTGACATGAAAAACCGCAGGTAATAATTCACCTGCCATTTTATACATATTAGGGATCATAAGGAGTAGTCCCTGTGAGGCTGTGAAAGTAGATGTTAGGGCTCCTGACTGCAGTGAACCATGAACAGCGCCTGATGCGCCACCTTCTGATTGCATCTCAACAACTTTTACTTCCTCTCCAAAAATATTTTTTCTTCCATTGGCTGCCCATTCATCTATGAATTCAGCCATATTTGATGAAGGAGTAATTGGATAGATGCATGCAACTTCACTGAACATATAGGCAATGTGAGATGCTGCCTGGTTACCGTCAAGCGTTAAAAACTTTTTCTTTGTTCTCATGTCTGAAATAGTCTTATTTTAGTGTTAAAGATTAGTACTTAAATATTTATTATTTGTTATTATTTATTGTCCATTCATGGAGATGAGAAACTCTTCATTTGATTGTGTCTGACGAAGCCTGTCACGGAGGAATTCCATTGCTTCTACGGCATTCATATCAGTAAGATAATTCCTGAGTATCCATATTTTATTCAGGAAATTCTTTTCAAGCAACAGATCTTCTCTCCTGGTACTGGATGCAGGAATATCAATAGACGGGAATATTCTCCTGTTTGACAATTTACGGTCAAGCTGAAGTTCCATATTACCTGTTCCCTTGAATTCCTCGAATATTACGTCATCCATTTTGGAACCGGTTTCGGTAAGTGCAGTTGATAGTATTGTTAGTGATCCTCCGTCTTCAATATTACGGGCTGCACCAAAGAAACGTTTGGGTTTATGCAATGCGTTTGAATCAACCCCACCTGAGAGTACTTTACCGGAAGCAGGAGCTATAGTATTGAATGCACGGGCCAGTCTTGTAATTGAGTCAAGAAGGATAACGACGTCATGTCCGCATTCCACCATTCGCTTGGCTTTCTCGAGTACAATATTTGCTACTCTCACATGTCTTTCAGCGGGTTCATCAAAGGTAGAAGCTATAACTTCAGCATTTACACTTCTTGCCATGTCGGTCACTTCTTCGGGCCTTTCATCAATGAGAAGTATCATAAGATATGCCTCGGGGTGATGTTTGGCTATCGCATTGGCTATCTCCTGTAGAAGTATTGTTTTACCTGTTTTTGGTTGAGCTACTATAAGTCCTCTCTGTCCCTTTCCGATAGGAGAGAACATATCAACAACCCTGACAGATATAGTAGTTTCACCTTTTGAGCACAGGGTGAATTTCTCATTAGGGAACAGAGGAGTAAGATAATCAAAAGGTACACGGTCACGTATGAAATCGGGAGTACGACCATTTATCATCTCTATCTTAATCAGTGGAAAATATTTTTCACCTTCTTTTGGAGGCCTGATAGTTCCTTCCACAGTATCACCGGTTTTCAGGCCAAATAGTTTTATCTGTGATTGTGACACATATATATCATCAGGGGAGTTCAGATAGTTATAGTCTGCTGAGCGCAGGAAGCCATAACCATCGGGCATTACTTCCAGGACACCGGTATTAGATATTATACCTTCAAACTCGTATTCAAGTTCTTTGCGTTTAGGTTCCCTGTCATTTTTCTTCTGTGCTTCACGTTTATCGTTTTCCCTGTCTTTGTCCTTCTGTATGTCATGCTTTACGTATCTTTTTTCAGTGCTTTTATCAATATCTTTCACAGAAGTATCGCTCTTTTTGGATTCCCTTTCGGCATCTCTGGCTACAGGCTTCTGATTCTTTTTTTCAGGATCTTTGACTGAAATATCAATATCAATCTGTTGTCCTTTTGGGTTAACCCGTTTATTGTCCGTAGCTTTCTTATCAGAACTTTCCGTTTTAGTTGAATCCTTGCTTAAAGAATTATCATCACTTTCGTCAGATATCTGGTCAGTGGGTTTTGAAGATACTTTGACGAACTTACTGTCAGACTTTGTCCTTGGTCTCCGTCCTCTTCTTTTGGTGCTTTCGGATTTACCTTCTTTGCTTTCGGTCCCTTTATTTTTCTTGGCTGATGAAGCTTTGTTTTCTGAAGCTTCCACAATAGCCTGCTGATCAAGGATAAGATATATCAAATCTTGTTTTCGATATGATTCTACTCTTTTGATCTTAAGATTTTTAGCTATATCCCTTAGTTCCGGGAGGAGCTTTTTGTTTAACTCAAGAATGTCATACATAATTATTATTGTAGGAAAATGTTAATGAAAATAGTATTGATAATTTTGTTTTCCAGAAAAATCTGTTTCAGATTTGAAAACAGATGCGCAACGATAAATAATCTATGCGGCTAAAACCGTTGCAATAATAAACAAATCCTGATTATAATACAACTAATATCCTAAAAAAAAGTAAATTAACAAAAACATATTGTAAAAAATTATCATTCAGGTCAAAGACTGTGTTAAAAATTGCTATTTTAGAATGATTTTAATTTATTTCCTGTTATTCTTAAGCATATTATTATTATAATTGTGATGGGGACGTGACAGAAAATGGATTTACTTCATAATTATGCGGCAGTTAAAGATAACTAAACAGGTTACTAACCGTGATACTCCGTCCTTGGATAAGTATCTTCAGGAAATTGGCAAAGTAAATCTGATTACACCCGAGGAAGAAGTAATTCTTGCCAGGAAGATAAAAAAAGGAGATAAGGTGGCTTTAGCCAAGCTGGTTAAGTCGAATCTTCGCTTTGTTGTCTCCGTTGCCAAGCAGTATCAGAATCAGGGTATGAGCCTTCCAGATCTGATCAATGAAGGTAATCTGGGTCTTATTAAGGCTGCACAGAGATTTGATGAGACACGTGGTTTTAAATTTATTTCATACGCCGTATGGTGGATAAGACAGGCAATACTTCAGGCCCTTGCGGAACAGGCCAGGATAGTAAGGCTGCCGGTAAATAAAATAGGGTCAATAAATAAGATAAACAGGGCTTTTGCAAGGCTGGAGCAGAAATTTGAAAGAGAACCTTCGTCACTGGAAATAGCAGATGTGCTTCAGGTTGCACCCGAGGAAGTAAAGGAGGTATTAAAATCAAATGGACGTACGGTTAGTATGGATGCTCCTATAAGCAGCGAAGAAGATAATAATATGTATGATGTAATGCATAGTGATGATAATCCCAGTCCGGATAAACATCTTATAAATGAATCACTTACATATGAGATAGAGCGTGCTTTGAGTACACTTTCACCAAGAGAGGCAAAAGTGATTAAACTGTACTTCGGAATAAGTATGAAACATCCCCTTACACTTGAAGAGATAGGAGAGGAGCTGAGTCTAACACGTGAGAGAGTAAGGCAGATTAAAGAGAAAGCTCTTAAAAGAATACAATATACTACCAGGAGTAAAATACTCAAAACATACCTGGGGTAATTATAATTTATCTGAATAATCAATTATGGATCATTTAGTTTCACCATCATTGCTGGCTGCTGATTTTGGCCGGCTGGACAAAGATATTTCAATGGTTAACAGGAGTGTTGCCGACTGGCTTCACCTGGATATTATGGATGGTGTATTTGTTCCGAATATTTCTTTTGGCTTTCCTGTTCTTAAGTATGTTAATGAGCTGTCAGACAAGCCTCTTGATGCGCATCTTATGATCATGGACCCTGATAGGTACCTGGAGCGTTTTAGGGATGCCGGTGCTAGTATCCTTACTGTTCATTATGAAGCCTGCCGTCATCTTAACCGAACAGTAAATGAGATATCCAGCCTGGGTATGAAAGCTGGTGTTTCACTAAATCCGCATACACCATTATCAGTACTCGAGTGGGTGCTCCCTTACATAGATTTAGTTCTTATTATGACAGTGAATCCGGGATATGGT
>DOZA01000295.1 GCA_003518245.1 Bacteroidales bacterium
GATGTGCAGAATGATTTTTGCCCCGGGGGTGCATTGCCGGCACCAGAGGCAAATGAGATTATACCTGTCATTAATAAACTGATGGAAAAGTTCGATGTTGTAGTTGCATCACGAGATGTACATCCATCCGACACCATACATTTTGATAAATGGCCACCACATTGTATTGAAGGAACCAGGGGGGCACTTTTTCATCCCGACCTGAATATAACCAGGATACAAAAAGGATTCCATAAAGGAACCGGTAATATAGATGACGGATATTCTGCTTTTGAAGCCACCAATGAAAACCTGTTGGATTACCTCATGAGTAAAAAGGTTAGTGATGTGTATATCACAGGACTCACAACAGAATATTGTGTTAAAAATACTGCCCTGGATGCAGTAAAAAACGGACTAAATACATGGCTTGTCACCGATGCCATAGCAGCCGTGGAGCCTGGTTCGGATAACGAGACTGATGCCCTGGATGAAATGAAAAAAGCTGGGATCAGGTTTATTGAGTCAGAGAGTAAGTGCTGTTAACTGGGTTCCCGCCTTCGCCAAGGCTTTGGCGGGCGGTGCCGGGTTCCGGGTTTCGCGTTCGTCGTTCGTCGTTGGTCGTTGGTCTTTCGTCGTTGGTTTTTCGTCGTTTTAGATTTCTTTCTTCGTATATTTGTTTTTTAAGTAACCTTCAAAATCACTAAAATGAAAAATATTACTCTGATCCTGGTATTAGTGGCTCTGAGCTTGCCGGCTAAAATTTATGCCTGCACCTCAGTTATTATAAGCGGTAAATACACTGCTGATGGTCGACCTATAATGTGGAAGCACCGCGACACGAGCAATGAGAATAATAAGCTTGTTTATGTTACCTCCGGCAGGTATAACTATATTGCTATGGTTAATGTGGGGAAAAAAGAATTGACAGAAGCCTGGATGGGGATGAACGCTGCAGGTTTCTGCATTATGAATACTACCTCCTATAATCTAAATAGTGGGGAGGATGAAAATGGTAAATATGGTGAAGGTGAGATAATGGGCCGGGCCCTGGCAATATGTGCTACACTGGAAGATTTTGAAAAACTTATTGATTCTCTTGAGAAGCCAACAGGACTAGAATCAAATTTCGGGGTTATTGATGCTTTTGGTGGTGCGGCATATTACGAGGTTGGCGACAGCAGCATAACAAAAATTGATGTAAATAATAAGTCAGTGGCCCCGCTGGGATTTATTGTAATGACCAATTATTCATTTAATGGTGATCCTGAAACAGGCCATGGATATTCGAGGTATATCACAGCTTATAATCTTTTTTACAAGGCTGCAATGCAAAATAACCTTACTGTTGAATTTATTCTGCGTAATGCTGAAAGAAACCTGGTAAATGGTTTTACAGGACTCGATCTTACCAATTTCTCAACATCAGAAAAAGAAGTAAAAATGGTTCATTTCAAGGACAATATTGCAAGACGTACAACAACCTCATCAGCTATTTTTAAAGGTGTTGCTGCAGGTGATGATCATGATAACACAATTATGTGGGTAGTGGGTGGATGGCCTTTGGCCACCGCAGCATACCCGGTTTGGTTTAATGATGATCATAATCTCCCGCAATTACTTACCTCTCCTGAAGGTCAGAATTCTGAGATGTGTGATATAGCACTCAGAATGAAAAGGGAAAGTATGCCTGTAACACGCGGACATGGAAAGGATTATCTAGATATAAATAAACTCTGTAACAGTGAACAATCCGGTTATTTACAATGGATCAGGTCCCTTGAGGATGAAATAATCAATATAACAGGAAAGTACCTTGATAATATTGGTAAGCCTGTTCCGGACAGCAAGCAGATCAGGGAATTGTACGAGGTAATTGACCGGATGGTTATACTGGCCTACAGGAATCATGGGTATAATTTTATGGAATAATGGAAATATCAGTTCTTACCGAAAACTATCCTGGTACATCTACCGGCTCCGAACATGGACTCTCCTACCTTATTGAACATGAGGGTAAAAGAATACTCTTTGATACCGGTCAAAGCGACCTGTTCCTTCGCAATGCCGAAATCATGGGTGTTGATTTACATAACCTGGATAATATAATACTGAGCCATGGTCACTATGATCATGGTAATGGTTTACAATACCTTGAAGGAGGAAAGCTGATTTGTCATCCAGGCTGCTTTGTCAAAAGATATAGTAAAGGAGGCACAAAATATATTGGCTTAAAGAACACATTTAATGAGATTTCAGATAAGTTCGAGCTTATAACTTCCTCCAATCCGTATACTATCAGTCCGGGGATAATTTTTCTTGGTGAAATACCCCGTAACAGTTTTTTTGAATCAAAACACACCGGATTTATTTACGAAGACGGTACACCGGATTTCGTTATGGATGACAGTGCTGTTGCATTATTACTCAATGAAGGTTTATTTATTGTAACCGGTTGCGGTCATGCAGGTGTTGTCAATACTCTTGAACATGCAAAAAAAGTTACTGGTGAAAAAATAATATATGGTGTAATGGGTGGATTCCACCTCAAACAGGCAGATCTTCAAACGGTGGAAACAATAAAATATCTCAGGAAAAACGAGGTAAAATATATATACCCATCACACTGCACTGCACTACCTGCCCTGTCAGCTTTTCATGATGCCTTTGGAACAATACAGGTAAAGACCGGGGAAGTCCTCTCCTTCTGAGAAACACAGATTACAGAGATCTCCTCAGATTACGCAGATTTTTGTTAATTTTAGGCATTCCCAGGAGATAGTTATGAAAGGGACATTATCATTTATATTATTCTTTTCCTTCGTTACCATTTCAATGGCCCAGAAGGGAATACCATACATCAGTTATTATGATGATAATGTTGATATTGAGGTTGAGAACTGGGCCATATGCCAGGATAAGGATAATGTAATGCTTTTTGCCAATCGCCAGGGCTTGCTTAGCTATGATGGTAGTCAGTGGGATATAGTACACCTGCCATATATGCCTGTGAGTCTCTACAGGTGCCCGGCTAATAACCGTATTTATGTAGGTGCAGATAATAATTACGGTTATATCAAAAAAAACAGAGATGGAAGTTATAATTATGTATCTGTTTCAGGCGATACTGTCAATGCCGGGCTAATAACGGATATTTTACTCACCGACAGTACTGTTATTTATTTTTCTGAAAAATGTATCAGCCTCCATAACCTGGATGATCTTTCCGATTACAAGCGATGGTATTCCAAACAGGGGTCACCCTTTACCGGTATGATTGCCCATCGCGGCAAATTGTTTTTCAATGTTAAAGATAAAGGGCTATACCGTATTGAAAGCGACACCCTCTTCCCTATCGTTACAGGTTATATGACAGCAAACAGGGAAATACTGTTCTCTCTTCCTTTCAGTAAAGACAAAAAGCTTATAGGTACCAGTGATAATAAACTGCAGCTTTTCGACAGGATAAAATATTACGAATATGATATAAGTAATCCTGAATATCTTGAGGAAAATATCCTGTCTGATGCAGTATTAATAGCTGATTCATTGATAGCTCTTTCAACCCTTTATGGGGGAGTTATGGTATTGGATAAGGAAACAGGGGATGAAGTAACATTGCTTAATTACCAGAACGGACTTCCTGATGATGAAATCTATGCGATAAACAGTGATAATAACAATGGGCTTTGGATTACGCATGGCTATGGTATAAGTCGTGTCGATTTTAACCTGCCGATTTCCTCTTTTAGTAATTATACTGGGCTGCAGGGAGTTATTACTTCAGTATTATATCATAATAATAAGCTATATGCAGGAACCAATGAAGGTTTATTTTTCCTTGATGAAGTAAGGGAGTATGATAGCAAAGAGATTCTTTACCGTACACCACCTTCAACAAAAGAACAGGAAGATAAAAAAGAAGTATCGAAACGACCGGTCAGAGATTTTTTTAACAGGCTTTTCAGAAAGAAACAGGAACCAGAAACTAAAGGAACAATAGAAGAAGAAAAACCTTTGTCCCAATCTGTATTAGCAGAGCCTCAATATGATCGAAAAACAGTAAGCGTGCTCAAGTCGATAAATTATGTTTACAGGAAAATCGATGAGATAGATACAAAAGTAAAACAACTCATGTCAGCAGGTAATGGTATACTGGCCCTCAGCAGTTCGGGTTTGCACTATATCGAAGAGAGTACAGTCATAATATTGTCATCCAGCAGAACCATCAATTCGGTGAGCAAACTGGATGAAAACGATTTTCTTTTATGCACCAATAACGGACTTTCAGTACTCTCTTTAAGTGAGGGCAGCTGGAAGGCAAATTATCCCGTCCAAGGCATCAATGAACCTGTCTATAATGTTGTGTTGGTGGATCATTCAACCTGGTGGATAGGATCATTAAATAAGGTATTCAGACTTGAAGGCTCATGGGAAACAATGGATTTTGAAATTCATGATTATCCCTTACCGGATAAATACCCCGTATCATACAACATGGCTGAATCAAATGATAATATATTTGCCTTTGCCGAGACCGGTATTTTCATCTACTCCGCTTTATCTGATTCTTTTAGATTGTACGAGAATCATGAGCTGGGTATAAAACCCGGGAGAAAACATAAATACCTGCTTTCGAACCTTAACTACCCTCTGGTCAGAACTGATGAAGGTTGGAAATCACTTAATGTACAAATTGAAGGTCTTGCTAAGATTGAAAGTATCCTGAGACTAATTGATGAACCGGTTTATATAAGTATAGATGAAAGTGGCCCAATCTGGATTACTGATAACGATAATAATATCTACAGAATCTCAGATTACAGGAACAGGGATATAGATACTGAATTCAGGATGTTTATTTCAGATGTCCGAAGTTCTGAAAAGAGTTTTTATGAACTTGATAATATGGTATTTGATCCTGATGAAAAAGCTATATCTGTTAATATTTCTGCTCCTTATTACCTCAAAAAAACTTCCAACAAATACCAGTATCTCATTGAGGGAATCATGAATAACTGGTCGGAGTGGAACAATAATCCCCGGATAAATATATTCCTTGAATCAGGTTACTATACCGTTCACTTCAGGGCAATGAATATACTTGGGGAGATTAGTGAGGAAAAAACAATAAGTTTTTCAATTAAACCACCGTTCTCAAAATCAGCATTCTTTTATGTAATAATTGGATTAATTGTCGTGGTCCTGTTTTTCCTGATACTATTCTTCCGTGAAAAGAAGCTCAAACATGACAAGAGAATACTGGAAGAGAAAGTAAGACAGCGTACCATAGAGATAGAACAGAAAAAAGAACAGATTGAGAATCAGCGGGATGAGATAATGCATCAGAAAGAGGAGATAACCAGTAGTATTGCTTACGCCAGCAGGATTCAAACTGCAATGCTTTCTAGCAGGCAGTTATTTAAAAATAATTTCAGGGATTACTTCATTTTATTCAAACCAAGGGATATTGTAAGTGGGGATTTCTACTGGATAGAGGGGAATAAGGACAGGATATATTTTACTGCTGCTGATTGTACAGGTCATGGAGTACCCGGGGCCTTTATGAGTATGCTGGGAATATCACTATTGAACGAGATTACGAGTGATGGGGAAAAAGACCTGAAGCCCTTTGAGATATTGGAACTACTAAGAAGTAAGGTAATAACTTCCCTTTCCCATACAAAATCGCATAGTAAAGCTGCTGATGGTATGGACCTGGCATTCTGTAAATATGACAAAAAGAAAAAAGTGCTCGAATATGCCGGAGCATTTAATTCACTATACCATTTCAGAAAAGGGAATTTAACAGTTTATAAAGCTGACAGGATGCCCGTGGGTTCGTATATACCCCGTGTCGGCAATTTTACAAATAATGAGATAAATATAGAGCCGGATGATATCATTTATATTTTCTCTGATGGCTATACCGACCAGTTTGGCGGTCCTGAAGATAAGAAATTTAGTACCCGGCAGTTTAAATCAACGTTGTCAGATCTTGTTGATTTGCCAATGAGAAAACAGAATAATATACTTGAGGAGGTGTTTAAAAAATGGAAAGGCAAAAACAGCCAGCTCGATGATGTGCTGCTTATTGGTATAAAATTCTGAATTTATTACCATTAATCTCTGAGTTACATAATAGTCAAGGCGGGGGATGTAACTGTTGAACCGTTTAATTGTTGAGTCGGGTATTTCAATGTAAGATTTCCCGATTTAACCTTACATGATTCAACGGTTAAACAATAACTTAGTATCTTTACCTTTAACAAAGATATAATTGAAAATGGAACATAAGTATCCTAAAAACTTTGCTCGCTTTTATGATACCATTTATCACCGTATGCGTGATGGTGTTGACAGTGAATTTTTCCAGAAGCTCATAAAGAACACAAAAGGCAGGGTTCTTGAAATAGGCGTAGGAACAGGCCGTTTATTTATGAATGCACTGGAATATAAAGCTGATATTTACGGTATTGACATAAGTCCTGCTATGCTCGATATACTTTTAAAAAAGCTACCGGCAGACCAACATTACAGGATAAGCGAACAGAGCATTACCAATTTCAGTTTTGACTTTAAGTTTGACCTTATAGTAGCTCCTTTCAGGGTAATAATGCACCTCATAGAAAAAGAAGACCAGGTCAGAGCATTAAATAATGTTTATAAACACCTTGCCAGCGGTGGCAGGTTCGTTTTTGATGCTTTTGTCCCTGATCCCGGAATCCTTAAATACGGCATTGATAAGCAAACGGATTTTGATGACGAATATGAACCTGGTAAAAAACTAAGGAGGATTGTCACCTCAATACCCGACCTGGTAAACCAGGTACTGAATGTACTCTTCAGACTGGAATGGGATGACGATGAAGGACCTCATTCTGAGGAATGGGAAACACCATTACGTTTCTTTTTCAGGTATGAACTGGAATACCTGATCGAACGTTCCGACTTCCATGAATATGATATTACAGGCGATTATACCGGAAAGTTGCTGGATAAAGATTCAAAGGAATTCATAGTGATCTGTAAGAAACACTGATTTCGCAAATTGTGGCAGATTACACAGATAACAGGCTAAGCTGATAGCAGGTTTTCCTAATCATTCTATCAACCGCTGCATGAATCTAAACCTGATTATAGTAATTTATATTCAGGGTTTTAAAAGACCAATCATAAGAGCTTCAATTATTTTACTATTTTTAACATCTCCTTTTCCTGTAAAGGGAACAATTAAATTAATTTTACTTTTTTACTGTTGATTCATTAAACTAAATAAGATTATGAAAAAATTCTTTTCTCTTTTCATCCTTGCAGCACTGGTATCATTATTCCAGTTATCTGCACAGGAAGAAGCACGACTATTGAGGTTTCCCACGATTTCGGATAACCAGCTTGTCTTTTCGTATGCTGGCGATCTTTATACCACAGGTATAAATGGCGGAATGGCCCGCAAGCTAACCTCGCATAATGGCTATGAAGTATTTCCGAAATTCTCACCTGATGGAAATGAGATAGCTTTTACAGGCCAGTATGACGGCAATACAGAGGTATTCAAAATACCTGCCTCCGGTGGTACACCTGTAAGATTAACACACACAGCCACACTGGGACGCGATGATATTGGTGACCGTATGGGGCCAAATAATATGGTTATAACCTGGTCACCCAACGGCAAGAATATAATATACCGCTCACGCAAACAGTCATTTAACTCTTTCCGCGGGCAGCTATTCACAGTGACATCATCCGGCGGTTTATCGGCAGAGTTACCTCTTTCTGACGGAGGCTTTTGTTCTTATTCACCCGATGGCAATAATCTGGCCTTTAACTGGGTGTTCCGTGAGTTCAGAACATGGAAATACTACAGGGGTGGAATGGCAGATGACATACGTATTTATGATTTTAAAACAGGTAAGGTCGAAAAAATAACTGATAATCCCGCCCAGGATATTATACCTATGTGGATAGGAAAAGAGATATACTTCCTTTCAGACCGAGATCGTACAATGAACCTTTTCGCTTATAATACTGAAACAGGAGAAACACGTAAAGTGACCAATTTCACTGATTATGATATAAAATTCCCATCTCACAGTAATAAAAATATTGCTTTTGAAAAAGGAGGGTATATTTACCTTTTTGATGTTGAAAAACAAGAATCGAAGAAGCTCAGTATCCATATTGCCGGTGACCGTCCATGGGCCAGAAACGAATGGAAAGATGCGTCAAAAAGCATTCGTGGAGGAAGCATTTCTCCAAATGGTAAACGTGTAGTGTTCAGTGCAAGGGGAGATATCTGGTCATTACCCTCTAAGAACGGTATTACACATAACCTTACTTCAACATCAGGAGTAAATGAGCGTAATGCAGAGTGGTCACCCGACGGCAGGCATATTGCATATATTTCTGATGCCACAGGCGAATTTGAAATTTATATTATGCCTCAGGACGGTAAAGGGGAGCCTGTACAACTGACAGATGGTAACAAAACATATATTTTCTCTCTTGACTGGTCCCCCGATAGCAAGAAGATATTGTTCCATAACAAGAAAAAGGAACTGTGCTATGTTGATATTGAATCGAAAAAGTTAACTGTTATTGAAAAATCCGATCGCTCAACAGGTTTCAGTTATAACTGGTCTCCTGACAGCAAGTGGATAGCTTATACACGACCACAGCGGGATATGACCATCATCAGGCTTTATAACCTTGAAAATAAAAAATCATATGAGGTTACGGAAGGATGGTATAACTCATTCAATCCATCGTTCAGTAGCGATGGCAAATACCTGTTGTTTACATCGGCACGTGATTTTAACCCCGTATACAGCCAGACGGAGTGGAACCATGCATATGTTGATATGAGCCGTATCTACCTCGTTACACTGGCAAAAGACACTCCTTCTCCCTTTGCCCCCGAAAACGATGTGGTAAAAATCGAAGAAGACGAAAAGAATGCCGGGGATGAAAAGAAAAAAGGAGACAAGGGTAATGACAAAGATGTAAAAATCGATATCGACGGCATTCAGGAACGTATTATTTACCTGCCCGTATCCCCCGGTAATTACTTTGGAGTAATAGGTGTAAATGATAAGATTTATTATAATGTCCGGAGCGCTGCCTCGCGTACAGGCACTATGAAAATGTATGACCTCAAAAAGAAAAAAGAAACCGAGCTGGGGAAAAATATAAGTTATACACTATCATCCAACGGCAAAAAGATGCTGGTTCGCATGGGCAGGCAATGGGGCGTTATTGACCTTCCCACAGGAAAGATAAATATCAAAGAAAGCATTGATGTATCAGAAATGAAGGTAATGGTTAACCTGCAGGAAGAATGGCAGCAGATGTTTGACGAGATATGGAGGCATATGCGTGACTTTTTCTATGATCCGGGCATGCACGGTGTTGACTGGCAGGCAATGTACGAAAAATATAACGTCCTGGTTCCTTATGTTAGTCATCGTTCTGACCTGTCCTATCTTATGGGTGAGATGATAGCCGAGTTAAATGTGGGACATGCTTATGTCAACAATGGAGAAAGACCACAGCCGGAAAGGATACAGATGGGTCTCCTGGGGGCACAGGTAAGCAGGGATAAAAGCGGCTATTTCCGTATTGATAAGATTTTAAAAGGAGCCACATGGAGCAAAAACCTTGCATCTCCCTTACGCGATGTAGGTGTTGATGTTAACGAAGGTGATTTTATTATCTCAGTGGATGGAATAAAAACCACAGGTACCAAGGACATTTACAGCCTGCTAATAGACAAGGCCGGAGACGAGGTTATGCTTGAAGTTAACACGAAACCCTCGACAGATGGAAGTAGAAAAGTACTGGTTAAACCAATAAGTGATGAATCTTCACTGTATTACTATCAGTGGGTACATAACAATATAGAAGAAGTTAGCCGCCAGACCGATGGCAGGGTTGGTTATTTACATATACCTGATATGGGAGTAGGAGGACTTAATGAGTTTGCTAAATACTACTATCCACAGCTTACTAAGGAAGGATTGATAATAGATGTCAGGGGTAATGGTGGTGGTAACGTATCACCCATGATAATAGAAAGGCTGATGCGTCAGCTTACTTATATGACTATGCATACCGGACAGCAACAGGGTGACCCTAATCCTGTAGGCATGCATGTAGGTCCTAAAGTCACATTACTTGATAAATATTCAGCATCTGACGGTGACCTCTTCCCCTATCGTTTCCAGGTAAATAAGCTGGGAACAACAATAGGCACCAGATCATGGGGTGGCGTGGTAGGATACAGCGGAGCTATTCCTCTAATTGATGGAGGATCTATTATCACACCTTCATATGCACCTTATGATAAAGATGGTAAGGGTTTCGTTATTGAAGGGACAGGAGTGGTGCCCGATATTATTATTGAGAATGATCCGGCAGAACTATATAAAGGTACAGATGCACAGCTTAATAAGGCTGTTGAGGTAATCCTTGAAGAACTGGAAAAATCACCGGTTAAATTGCCTCCGGTACCTGGATTCCCGGATAAGACAGGGAAGAATAAGAAGTGAGTAAATAGCGGTGAGCGATGAGTTTTGAGTGATGAGTGATGAGTGATGAACCGAGTAGTGTGAATCCCGAGTACTCGGGATGAGGACTTTGCCTTAGCCTTAGCCTATTCTCTGCTCCCTGCTCCCTGCTCCCTGCTCCCCGCTTTCAGACCTCAGGGATGACAGTATCCCGGCAAGCATGGCACCAACGATGAAGGACAGCGACAGCCATTCGGGAAATTCGATATGGTGTGAGAGTATCATTTTTAAACCAACATATAATAATATTATAATAAGACTGTATTTGAGGTTTCTGAACCTGTCAAGCATATTTGAAAGGAAGAAATACATAGACCTGAGCCCAAGTATGGCAAGTATATTAGAACTGAAAACAAGGAACGGATCGGAAGTAATAGCCAGGATGGCCGGTACACTATCTACTGCGAACAATACATCAGTTGCTTCTATAACTATTAATGTAACCAGAAGCGGGGTTATTATTATTTTGCCTTTATACCGGATAAAGAATCTCTGACCCTTTAAACTGTCTGTTACCGGAAACATCTTTTTAGTAAGCCTGTATACCGGTGATTTTGTAACGTCACTCTCCTTGTCCCTTCTAACATACATATTGACTGCTGTAAACAAGAGGAATGCTCCAAACACGTATATAATCCAGTCAATTTTATGTATGAGCATAACGCCAAACAGGATCATTAACAGGCGGAATACAATTGCACCCAGTATACCCCAGAATAGTATACGGTGCTGATACTTCATAGGAATTTTAAAAGTTGAAAAAATAACTGCCATAATAAATATATTATCAACACTGAGTGAAAGCTCAATCAGGTAACCAGTAATGTATTTTATTACGGCAGATCTGGGGTTTAGATTATCAATATTATCTACTAATGCATTCCTGTACAGCAAATAAATCACGCCGGAAAAGGCAAGAGCTGCAAATACCCATGTTATGGTCCAGGCTGTAGCTTCCCTAAGGGATATTACATGTGCCTCCTTGTTAAATATACCCAGGTCTATTACCATAAACGTGAGTATAGTAACAATGAATATGATCCAGACCAGCATTTTGCGCTTGTGATTAAACTAAATAAATTTCAAATATACAGTATTACTTTAAATCCTGGCCTGCATATTCAATTTCACAACTTAGTTTAACAATAATTATTCCTGATCCAGCTTATTGAAGTCCAAGCACTTCTTTTCCCTGCTTGAACACTATATCAACAGGTATTCCTTCGCTATTTACCCTTTCAATATCCTTTTGTAGCTGATCAGTCATAACACCGTCATTCTCAATCCATTCTTTAGCTGCTTCATAATCTCCGTCGCCTTGTACTGTCAGTATCTTTTCAACAAGCGATACAACAGCATCTTTCATTTCCTCAAAATTGACCTTATATGTTCCATCTTCCTGGTAAATGAATGCTCCCCTGTCAGCAAAATATTTCATATTAAGCATATTAGCCTTTCCATGTGCACTGGCTGCACCAAATCGGCTTGAACGGAATATCCCTGCAAAAAAGGTAACATAATTATCCAGCACCTCTCCACTGGCAAGTTCACCCATTTCATACAATCTGGTTACCAGGTAAAGACCCATAATATCGGCTTTTGCCTCTTCAAGTGCTGAGTACTGTTCTTTTAGTGCCTCCCTGACTGTTCCTTTACCATTGATGGT
>DOZA01000256.1 GCA_003518245.1 Bacteroidales bacterium
GATGGAATATATCCCTGCCTGAATTGAAATATACTACCGACAATGCTGCTATGATTGCAATTACCGGTTATTTTAAGTATCTTAATAAAGATTTTACTGGCCAGGATACAGTTCCTCGGGCAAGGTTTAATATTTAATGTATTCCGGATGATTGAGAAGGACATGACAATTCTGATTGTGGGTGCTGGAGCTATAGGCGGTATTTCTGCTGCTATAATCAAGAACGCAGGTTATAATGTTGAGATAGTCTGTAAATACGAAGAATACAGGGAAATTATAATAAACAAAGGCATAGTGGTAAAAGGTGCCAGGGGAGAATTCAGGGAGAAGATCAATGCCTTTACCTCATTAAAAGATATCACCGAAAGAAAGGATATTATATTGCTGGCAGTTAAAGCGACAGATCTGCAGGAAGTGGCTGAAGACCTGAAACCATTGTTGAAGAATGACAGCCTTGTAATATCAATGCAGAATGGTATTTGTGAACCCAAACTTGGCAGGATTCTGGGTAATAGCCACATCGTTGGATGTATAGTGGGCTGGGGAGGTACTATGAACAAACCCGGTGAACTGTTTATGACATCTGAGGGTGATTTTGTCATTGGATATACTGACAGACCGGTTGATAACAGGCTAGACGAAGTAAAAAAGATACTGGGTACCATACTGCCGGTACGTATAACGGGTAATATGATGGGACACTTGTACTCAAAGCTGATCATTAATGCCTGTATCACATCGCTGGGAGCAATTACAGGATTACTCCTGGGAAAGATGATGAGAACACCCAAAGCAAGGAAACTGTTCATAGAGATAATTCGTGAAGCTATTGAGCTGGCAAATGTTCTCCAGATAAAAGTTGAAGATTACGGAGGCAGACTCAATTATTATGAATTTGTTAGTGACAATAAAAATTTTGCCGAGATAAGAAGGCATATTCTATTATTCTTTATGGGTTTGAAGTACCGTCGCTTGAAATCATCATCACTGCAATCCCTGGAGAGAGGTAAACTAACTGAAATTGACTACCTGAATGGTTATATCTCGTCAAATGGGAAGGAATATGGTGTGCCGGCATTCCTAAATGAAGCTATTGTTAATATGATCCATGAAATTGAGGATGGTAAAAGAAATATTACACCTTCTAATCTGAATGAGGAAGTGTTTAAAAAATATTACTGATAAAGGTTTCATTTTAATTAACCGATAACTATATTAGCAGTAAATACTAATATGGATCAGATATACATAGAGTCAACAAAAAGTTCACCTGAGATAAGCCTTAATCCCACAGGGACACTCAGGTTTAAAGGGCGTTCAATTCATGAGAATGCCCAGGATTTTTTTGAATCTGTAATAAGCTGGGTAGGAAAGTATATTAATGATCCGGCCGATACAACATTTGTGGATATACAGCTGGAGTATTTTAACAGTGCTACTGCAAAGTATATAATCGTAATGCTTCAAAAACTCAAAGAGGTAAGATTAAAGGATAAGAAGTATTATGTAAACTGGTTTTACGAAGAAGGTGATGAAGATATACTGGAAAGGGGCGAATATTTTGCCTCAGTCCTGGATATGGAGTTTAACTTCGTGGAAATCTCCTGAATTTTTAATAATCAAATATTTTATTCCTGCACAGAAGGATTGCCTGTTTTTCCCATAAAGGCAATAGCATTGGTACTTGTTTCCCTGATCAGATAAAGGAATGGCCTATCCAGTTTTATCATGAAAGGGTCAGCAGGTTGAGTAGATGTAAATTCAATCATTACAACCGTGGCAGCAGCTGCTTCTGTACCTTCCTCATTTGTTTCAATGAAAGTCTGGTGTAATACCTTACTGATAAAAAGATCCTGCTCTGATATATTTGAGAAATCGGCTATCTCCGGTGCAAAGGCAATACCCATACCCATTGATGTAAGTATATCTTTTAATTCTGTCTTGAATTCATATTTAAATCTTGGCATATACAGATCCACATTCGTGTCATGCATATAATTCATCCAGTTATTCCAGTTTTCATTATTGAGTAATCTGACAATATCTGAGCAGGTATTATTATCAAGTGGTAATAATACATCCATAACATAATTACCCTGCCCGTAGGGTAACTCCAGTAGTATTAAATCAGACATAAGGCTTAAACGAGCTGTGAGTTCCTGGTTCATCATGGGAACAGTTACCTGATTGCCAGTCTCCGTATAGAAAGACATTTCATTTGTCTTATCCGTATCAAATTCGTATTTCCACTTACCATTAAAATATATTGCGTTTATTAGAAGCATGGCAATATCATTAGGGAGTTCATCTATCATATCCTTTATTTTGCCATGAGTATTATCTTCTATCCATTTGTTAATTATTTCCACCATTCCAGGATCAGAGACTGAAAAATCATAGGCTTCAGCATCAAAATACTCTTTAAGCATATCAATAAAAGCCTGTTTTACCCTTAGTCGTTTTTCAACCCATACAGAATTGGCTATTTCCATCACCACCCTCTCATCGATATCAATAAGTTTATCTGTAAGGTCTTTGTAGGAGTTATTAATATCTTCAATATCAATATTATAATACCTGAGAGCTTTCATCATTGAATCACGCGTTGCCCCGTTTGCCCCGTTCAGGGTCATAGATAAAGCGTAGGATATGCTGAGAGGTGAGATCATTATATTTTCCACATCTTCATTATCCTGCATCATTAGCCGGAAGATATCAAAACTGAAGGTATTATCCGCTTCGACCAGCTCCTGCTGTGTTGCAGTAAGCTCTATTGGTACAGGTTCATCAGGAAGATTATCCGTGGAGTTCTTTTCACATGAGATGAAAGGTATGAATAGAATTAAAAAAATGAATAGATAGCGTGTCATTTTTAGCCTTTTATTAGATTGGTCTGGCTTATTAATCGCAAAAAACATGCCATGTGGCATTTATTTCTCAAAGAACTGTTCTTTGCCGGGGAAGCCGAATTTACGCTTTGCAATCTCTTCAGGGTATGTAAAAAAAACTGCTTCAGATTCAGCACATATTTTGCCATTACCATCAGTAAGTTCACATTTAAGGTATACATGTCTGTCTTCAACCTTAAGGATCCTGGCTTTTATATTTATATTCCCCCTGTTCATAAAAACAGGTTTAAGATACCTGACCTTAAGCTCAGATGTTACACCTGCCGTTCCCATTTTAACTGTTACACACCAGGCACCTGCCTCATCCAGCAGGGTGGCTATTATACCGCCGTGCAAAACATTAATATACCCCTGGTAATATTCTTTGGGTTCCCATACAGCCATAATATAATTATCTACTTCTTCAAACTCCATTTTCAAACCAATTGGATTGGTTTTACTGCAGCCAAAACACTTGTTTAATTGAGGATTGTATGGATTGATTATTTTTCTTCGCATAGTCGAATATTATTTACGATTTTTCCAGTATTTATAATATAGAAATACTACCGGTGTGGCAAGAAAAAGTAGTCCCAGGGATAAGAGAAGAAGAAAACCTGTCAGGCTGGGTTTTTTAAAACCCTGGTCAACCATTTTCATCCTGTAAATATAACCATTGATCGATAGTATTATAATCAGCAGGGCAAAACAGATAGCTATATAAAACCTCGATTTATCAAGGACCCTCGTTGATTTGTATAGGTCTGAATTAATGAAATTATTATACCGTGTACGTGCATGAGCATGAGCTTTGCGCCTAGCTTGCTCTTTCCTGTAGCTTTCCCATTCATTAATGAATTCATCCTCTTTTGATTGAACTGAATAGGGTCTTTCATGGCGAGCCAGTAAAAACTGGTATGCTTCGGTTGACAGTATAAATAGTTCACTCGCATTATCAGATTTATTAAGATCGGGATGATACTTTCGTGCACAACGCCTGTAAGCCTTCTTTATATCATCAATAGAACCTCCAGGTTCAAGCCCCAGTATTTTGTAATATTTATCTACCTGATTCAATACTTTGGTTTATTGCATAAAAATAATGATTTGTAAAAGATAATTCCATTTCATTCAAAAAAGAGTACCTGTACCTGTTTATGATACCTGTTAGATAAGTTTAGGTAATTAAATCATTGAATTATACTAACTTTTTATAATTTTGCACATCTGAAATAAATATTCTTTTATTGATTAATGGAATGGAGTAATATTTACCTTGCCTTTGGCCTTACCTTATTTGCGGGTTTGGCTACCTCAATTGGTGGGGGAATTGCATTCTTTGCCAAAAGGACAAATACAACATTCCTGTCATATTCACTGGGTTTTTCAGCAGGTGTAATGATTTATATTTCCTTTACAGAGATTCTTGGCGAAGCTAACTTAATCATCGGCACATATTTTTCCGAATCTACCTCGGCATGGCTTACTTTCATGTTTTTTATTGCCGGTGTAGCTATTACTGCCCTGATAGATAAGATGGTACCAACACATGAGAATCCACATGAAATAAGAAGCCTCGAACAAATGGATAACGGGAGGCCCTGCCCAGGCCGAAAATTATTACGCGTAGGTGTCTTTACTGCAGTTGTTATAACTATTCATAATTTCCCTGAGGGTATTGCAACATTTATGGCAGCGGTGTCTGACATAACAATAGGTGTCAGTATAGCCCTAGCTATTGCCATACATAATATCCCCGAAGGTATAGCTGTTTCAGTACCTGTTTATTATGCTACCGGCTCCAGGAAAAAAGCATTCTGGTGGGCCACACTTTCAGGTCTTTCTGAACCCGTGGGAGCATTGTTCGGATACTTTATCCTGTCACTATTCAGCAGCAATATTGTGCTTGGTTATGTTTTTGCTATCGTGGCGGGTATAATGATCTATATATCATTTGATGCGCTTCTCCCTGCAGCTCATCAATATGGGAAACACCACACTACTATTTACGGACTTATAAGTGGAATAATAGTAATAGGTATTAGCCTGATGCTTATTTAAGGAATCACTATATTTTTCCTCATAAAATATCTTGCTCCTGACAGATATCAGTAATTTCATCTTTTTCTGTAGTTAATTTTCGGGTCTGAAAAAATAACTATTAATATCATCAGATATGCAAAAGATTAATACACATCCTATACTTGACATCCCTCAGAAGGAAAAGGTGACATTTAAGTATAATGGGCAGACTATCACTGCTGAAAAGGATTTTACTATTGCTGCGGCGCTTCACCAGGCAGGATTCCCCGTTCACAGTCATAGCCTTGAGAACAGGAACAGGAGTCTTGAATGCGGCATTGGTAAATGTGGGGCTTGCGAGATGCTTGTTGATGGCATGATAAAGAGGATTTGTATCACCAAGGTAAATGGTGTGAAAGATGTTAGGGAGATACCACCTGATTACAGGCCTGATATACAGAGAACCGAAAGAGAGAAAGGGATAAAAGTATATAAAACTGATGTGGCAGTTATAGGTGCAGGACCTGCAGGTCTGGCTGCCAGGGAGATATTGAATCAACATGGTGTTGATAATATCGTTATTGATAATAATGATAAAACAGGTGGGCAGTTTTTGATGCAGACACACCAGTTTTTCTTTTTCGAGAAAGAAAAGAAATTTGGTGGTATGCGTGGTTTCGATATAGCCGGTACACTGGCAGGCGATGATCACAGCGGTATTTTTCTTAATTCAACAGTATGGGATATTCTTGAAGGCAAAAGACTGGCGGTCAAGAATATTAAAACAGAAGAGATATATTATGTTGATTCGAATTTCCTGATTATAGCAACAGGAGCTATCCCTTTTATGCCTCCTTTCGAGAATGATGATGTTCCTGGTGTATATACCGCTGCAGTGGTGCAGAAGATGATGAACCAGGAATTCACTTTGTTAGGTAAAAATATACTTACAGTAGGTGCAGGAAATATAGGTTACCTTACTTCTTACCAGCTGGTACAGGCAGGCGCAAAGGTGAAGGCTATTATAGAAGCACAACCATTCGAAGGAGGTTTCCCTGTCCAGGCTAACAGGGTAAGACGTCTGGGTATACCGGTATTAACTTCAAAAATACTGGTTAAAGCCATACCCAATGAAAATTATGATGGCATAAATGGTGCTGTTATTGCAGATGCTGAAAATTTTAAGCCGGTGCCCGGAACCGAACAGCTTATTGACGACATAGATGCTATTAATATTTGTACCGGCCTGGTGCCTGATGATTCATTGCTTATCAAAGGCCGTGAGGTGTTTGGAAGAGAATGTCATGGTGCCGGCGATGCAATAAGAATAGGAGAAGGAACAAGTGCCGTTCTTAGAGGTAAGCAGGTTGCTTACGAAACTATTGAGGAGATGGGGATAAAATATGACTATGATAAATACCTGGGTATTTCAAAAGAATATATTGATTCACAGCAACATCCGGTACAGGTGATAAACGAACCCTATAAGCCGTCAAAAGAGAGAATGAAAGAAAAACCATTTGTTCTAATCGATTGCCTGTACGGTTTTGCCTGTAACCCATGTGCCTTTGCATGCCCTCATGGTGCTATAAGTAAATCATCAACAAGTACAGTACCACAAATAGATTTTGATAAGTGTATAGGCTGTATGAAGTGTGTTTACCAGTGTCCCGGACTTGCAATATTCGGTTATAACCTCAAGAAGGACTGGTTGTTCTTGCCGGTTGAATATGAGGTAAGTGAAAATATGGAAGTATACCTGGTCAATAATAATGGTCAAAAACTGGGAGAAGGGGTCATAGAAAAAA
>DOZA01000236.1 GCA_003518245.1 Bacteroidales bacterium
TCCTTCCATTCGTATCCAATATGGCAACTTGTACACCTTGATGCATTTGACGATATCCCGATGCAAAAATTATTAATGAGGTTCTTTTTCCCCAGTTTAATGGTACTGCCATCTTCCAGTACATAATCCCTGTCCCAAGTCCAGTGCGATGATCTCATTACATCCTGGGCGGTAAGGTTATGACAGGAAAGGCAGGCTTCCGTAACATCATGAGGTGAATTAAAATCTTGTTGGAGAATATTAAACTTGCTATGGTCAACTTTCATGGATGTATCCCTGCTGAAATTGACCAGCGGAATAATATGCTCTGCTTTAGCGGCACCATTTCCCCTGATAATCAATACTCCCGCTATCCAAGGTGCAACAATGGCAATGAACAGAATCAATAGCTTTATGAATTCTCTGTTTGGCTTTCTTATTAACTGCATTTTATCCGTAGTTTTATCGCAATTCTCTTCTGTTTCCGGAAGGATCCCGTAATTATCAGAGATTCTGATCCCAACTCAGGAGAAAAGTTTTAAATAATTGATAGCCGCCGGCTAAGAAAGTGTAAATTTATCAATAAATTATAGATATGTATATATATATCCTGCTATTTGTATCGAAATTATGATGATCAAAATGAAAAAAGATTCTGTATGGGAATTCAGGATATGGTATACCGCCGGAATGAAAAAAACGCTGTCAGAGGAGTTATAAAGGAATCAGGCACAGCCACAGCCGCCAACACCGCCACCATTTTTATAGCATTTCAGCTCATCGTGTTTCACACAGGTAATGCCCAGTTGCCGCATTTGCTTGTTCTTGTTTTGTACGGCTTTTCGCCTCCAAATTTTAATTCTCATATATTCAGCATGATAAATAAGGCAATCGAAGCAACCAAGAAAATGTGTCAAGTGAGTATTGAACAGCCTGATTATACCAGAAAAGCTATTGTGAAAAAAGAAATGAAATTCAGTTGGAGGGAAATATCGAGTTCAAGTCTCCCGATACCCCAATCTGAAAAGAGATCGTTCTGGCCGGCGCCTACTAACTGAATGCAGGTTCCGGGGAAGTGTAATAATTTTAGAATTCCAGGTCCGAAATATCCAGGATAAATCCTTCCATGCCCACGATTCTGTTCCCTTCGTAGACAGGATTTGCCGAAAGTATATGTTTGCCTTCAGACCCGTCTCTGCAAAACCTTTTAGCAATGGAACTGGTTATGGATTCCCCCTTCAGGACCTTCTGAAATGTATCATCCAGTTTGTCCATCTCCTCCGGGGTCCTGGTTATGGAATAGTGTCGGCCAATTACCTCCTCCATGCTATCATATTTATAAAGACTTAACCATGCTTCATTGACTTCCATCAGTATACCCTGATTATCGATCCTGTAATAACCTGCACTACTGTCACGTATTACATGGTCCAGATGTTCTGGGAAAGGCATTGATTCGTCCAATTCCAGGATAAAACCTTCTATACATGTGATAAGATCATCTTCCAAAACCGGATTCATCGACAAAAGATGATGTGCTTTTGAGTCATCCATACATCTCCTGGTGACAGGAATACCCGAAAAAGATTCTCCCTGTAAAGCTCTCTCAACCATATTATCAAGTAAAGACCGATCATCATCATAGCGTGTTTTGGAATAATGTTGGCCAATAATCTTATCGCGGTCATTACAGTTGTACATATTTAGCCAGGTGTTGTTTACATCGATAATTTCCCCTTTATTATTAATCCTGTAATATCCTGCAGCACTGCTGTTTATAGCTTCAGACAGATGTTTCATTCGCTCTTCTTCCGGATCAATGTCGACAACTTCCCAGCCGGTAAGCATTGCTTTTATACTGGTAAGAGGTCTGTCGCCCGTGGTTGTAAGGTAAATATGGGCAATTACGAATGTAAGGAGCATAAATGCGCCAAGGGTATGAACCAACGCAATGGCTGTAAGTCCATTAAGCTGGATGGACTTATAAGGATAGAGGTAAAACATATAAATAAAGCCGGTAAGGACCATTACCGGAATGACTAATAATTTTAACCCGAGGTAAATTAATCTTTGCAGAGGGTTGAATTTATTATAGATTGTTTTATGTGTGGGATGGGGTGCCCCTTTGAAAATCCCGGAAATGTAATATGAAAATTGTGCTTTCAGAAACCTGGTTGTAGGAATGTACTGTTTCCATTCTCCCGTTACGAAATGCCAGAAGATTGTAAACACAATTAAAATAAGAAAAGCCCAGGCAGCAATATTATGCCAGTTAACAGCATTTTCGAAGCCGAATATTGTAAAGACACCATGTATCTCAAACCCAGTGAGAGCAAGGAAAAATATTAACAGGGCATGGTTCCAGTGCCAGAACCTCTCAAAATTCTTGTATATATATGTCTTCTTTGTCAATCTGATTTTTTAAGAATTCTTATAAGTGCATGTATGGTAACTCCTGAAAAGGATAAAAGAATAAGAATGAATCCGAGAGAATCAAGTAATCCGCTCCGGTCTCTTCCTGAGAGGTAAATTCCTCCCAGATTCACAAGGCGTCCGTCACGCGAATGGCATGCGGCACATTCAAGGGATTGCTCCACCGGAGCTACCATATGATTGATGGGCCAATACATTTCGGTAGCAACAAACGCATACTCCCCGCTGTACGGAAGGTTTACACTTTTCATGCCGGCTTCTGCAGCCATGTTCCAGTCATGACCAGTCCAAAAGGCAGAACTGTCTTTTCCGAAAAGATGGGCCTGGATAATGGTATTGTTCACAGGATCAAAGATTTGCCTTCCCCTGTGTACTTACACCGGAAATAATTTTGATCTTTTGTCGTGGTAATCCCCCAGCAGGGTATTAATTTGAACCGGGGCGCTTGTATCAATCTTTTCACCCAGCAAATAATGGCTTATTTTACCATTAAACCAGAGATATTCCGGTTCTACATTATTGGCCCATTGAAAGGACCCTTTTTGAGAGTGGTAGATAATATTCCCCATACTGTCATATTTTACGATATGCGAACCATCTTTGTTGAGCTTTCCTGCAGTGGACCAATCCCAGAACATCTTTGTTGAACTGTTTTTGGCATAGAACGGGATATGGCATGTCTGGCAGGCAATCCTGCTGACATGTTTATTCAGATTAAGGTTATGATGGGGCTGTGAAGTATGACATTGTTCGCAGGAGATTCTGT
>DOZA01000289.1 GCA_003518245.1 Bacteroidales bacterium
TTGCAGTTGAAATATGATCCAGTTTTTCCCGTGACAGGCATACAAATTCATTCTCATCAATATCGGCAAGTCGTACTCCACTTGCTTTTATCCACAGGTTATCACCTGACTTAAAAGAAGTATTCCCTCCCCCGCCAATAACAAAACTAGTATTTCCACCATAATACCTTGATATAGAAATTATTTCAGGAGGTATTGTCATAATTCCTGTTTGTTACTTATTACCCTGTTTGTCAGTTTTATATCCTTTAACAGTGAAATCGTATTTCCCTGAGCCCAGCACGAGTAATACATAGTCATTCTTCACTTCAATAATATCCACAGTTTTTGATCCTGTTATTGTCTGGCCGCTTTCCGTTATCATATCAGATGATGAGGCCGGCAGATATACTTTAGCATTTGTATTAACAGGTATTTGAACTTTAATATTAAAACTGTCACTATTAATGTTCCAGTCTGATTTTATCAGTCCATAATAAGTCTGCAGTTCACCACTGGCTGCCGTCAGTCCCCCTCCAGGCATTGGTCTGATAATAAACTCCCTGTATCCCGGTTTTTCAAGCTCTATACCTGCTATCACCTTATACATCCAATCTCCTATTGCCCCATAAGCATAATGGTTAAACGAGTTCATTGAAGGATACTGAAATGAGCCATCAGGTTTAATTCCATTCCATCTTTCCCAGATTGTAGTAGCTCCCTTTTTCACTGGGTAGAGCCATGAAGGGTAAGTATCCTGCATAAGTAATTCATATGCTATTTCATTCTGACCATATTCTGTAAGTACATGGTTGATATAAGGAGCACCCAGGAATCCGGTAGTGATATGATTATCATATGCCTGTATATTTTTCACAAGCCTTTTAATTGCCTGGTCTTTCATGTTATCGGGTAACATATCAAATTGCATGGCAAGAACATATGCTGTCTGTGTATTTGACACCAGTTGACCATTAGGTGTAACAAACTCATTATTAAATATTTCCTTAATCTGTTCATGTATAACAGAATAATACCTCTGGTCTTTTACCTTGCCCAGAACACCGGCAGCATCAGCTAATATCCGCGCCGAGTTTGCGAAGAAGCATTGCGCTATCAGGTATTTATCGGTTACAGCAGAGCGTCCTCCATTATCATCATCCAGGCTGTAAAATAACCAGTCGCCAAAATGAAAACCATTATTCCTCAGCAGGTCATCACTTATATTAATAAGATAATCAACCCATGCTTTCATGCTCGGGTATTGATCTTCCAGTATCTTCTTATCACCATACACCTGGTATATATTCCATGGCACTATTGTGGCGGCATCGGACCAACCGGCACTCCCTGCATTATATTTCCCGAGTACATTGGGTATTACCACCGGCACATTACCATCTTCAAACTGGTCGGCAGCGAGGTCTTTAAGCCATTTCGCGAAAAAGCTATTTACATTCATATTGTATGCAGATGTTACAGCAAATGCCTGCGCATCTCCTGTCCATCCCAGCCTTTCATCCCTCTGGGGACAATCGGTGGGCACATCCAGAAAATTACCTCTTTGCCCCCACTGAATATTGCTCTGCAACTGATTCAGGTCAGGATTTGAGCATGTAAAAACACCTGTCCGGATCATATCTGAATAAAGAGCAACTGCTGATATATCTTCCGGGTGTGGCATTTGTCCAAGGCCTTTAAACCTTACATAACGGAAGCCCTGGAAGGTGAAATGAGGTTCAAAAATATGTTCTTGTCCATCCGATATGTATATATTTCTTTGCAAAGCACCCCGCAGGTTTTCAGTATAAAAATTTCCCTGTTTATCAAGTACTTCAGCATGGTGCAGTATTATGCTGTCGCCCTTTGCCCCCTCTGCTTTAATTCTTACCCAGCCTACCAGGTTCTGACCAAAATCTACGATAGTGTCGCCCTCAGGGCTTATTACTATTTTCTCCGGTTTTATTACTTCATGTTTCCTTACAGGTTCATTATATGTATGTATAATATTATTCTTTTCATAGTCTGTCACAATTACCCTTTGCCATGATGAATCATCGAAATCAAGACTGTCCCAACCTGCCATTTCTTTCCTGGAATCGTATATTTCACCATCATAAATACTCGATTGCACAATTGGTCCAGTTGATGTTGTCCAGGAGTCATCACTCTTAATGATATCAGGCTGGCCGTTGTCATATTCTATTACCAGCTGTACAAGCAAGGCAGCTTGTTTTACATACTTATTCCGGGATATCCTGCCTTTATACCAGCCTTCACCAAGAATCACACCAATACTGTTTTCTCCCTTCTCCATCAGTGCTGTTATATCATAAGCCTGGTATTGCAATCTTGTCTTATAACTGGTCCAGCCCGGGCTCAGGTATGCTTCACCAATTCGTTTACCATTTATCCTGGCCTCATACATACCCCTGGCTGCCAGGTATGCTGTTGCTCTTTTTACTTCTCTTATTCTGTCTGTAAGGAAATCTTTCCTGAAATAGTGTACCGTATTTTCATCTTCCTGTTGAGCTAATATCCAATCGCCTTCCCATGCTGTGTATGACAAAAGGCCTGTTTGCCACCAGTCTGTTTTACTCCATGTTGACATATTATCTTTATTATCCCAGACTCTTACCCTCCAGAAATATCTTGTTCCCGGCTTTAATTTTTCCCCTTCATATTTCACATGCACTGATTGTGCTGACTCTATTTTACCGGATGACCATACCATGTTCTTCCCCTCCTCAATATCTTCATTGTTATCACTTACTGTAATTTCATATGCAGTCTGAATTACCTGCCTGTCATCCGAATCAATTATCCATGTAAAACGTGGTTGAGGTTCATCCAGTCCAATTGGATTATGCCTGTTCTCAACAAAAGTGCCGGTAATCTTTAGCTGACCATATATATTGCCTGTCAGTAATAAACATGTAAAAAATATTAAAAAGTGTTTCATAATATTATTTCAAAAGAAATTATAATTCAATTAAATTCTTCCTGCCAGAATTTCCTTTTCGTATTTTTCAATATCACTAATATACTCTGTTCCAACTGGAACTCCTGAGCTATAGCAATAATAGTCATAAAC
>DOZA01000334.1 GCA_003518245.1 Bacteroidales bacterium
AAAAACTTCGCATCTGATAATGTCAACAGACCTCTTGTCACCCATAGTAACCTGTTGAAGAACCATATTTTCAACATCAGATAAAAGAATATCCTCATCCCCCACAATAGCTGATACCTCATCAATTATATATTGACCTGATGAGGTAAGAATAACTGAGAAATATATGATCAGACTGGTAATTATGCGATTAAGTATTTTCATGTCTAATATTCTTCTTTCTTAATTAACTTTTTTATTGCCGATTTATTACAGGTAATACATAATTATAATAATCTACCTGAAAACTCTGAAACTGTTATCCCTGATACCCTCGTTATATATGCCGTTCTCAAGCCCCTGCAAGAAATCTATCTTCCTGTTGTTTAATATTATGGTTTTTATATCATCTTTCACATATTCAATAGGAGCAACTGATCCCTTAAGCCTGAAATCGCGTATATTTACATAATAGTGAAATAAAGAGTCACTGGTTTCGTAATAGTGATTATTTCTAAGGAAACGAGATTCGTTATTTATTTCTACAGGTAATTCCCTCAGAAGGAAATTCATACTAATCCAGTTTTCCCCAAAATCATCAAATTTCTCAGCAAACTGGTATGCATAGCTTTCAAGGTTCTGGATATCCACCTGTTTATCGGACCTGTACCATGATTGTGCTCTGTCAATATTAGGAGCTTCCAGAGGCAGTTTGAGGAATAGTGATTTCAGGATATTTTTCTGGAGCGTGAAATTCTGCAGGTGATTATCATAGTAATCCATTATTTCCTGGTTAGTAACCATTGTATCCATTTTCTGAAGCATCATCTGCTGTTCATACTGGTAGATCATTAAATTTGCCCTTGTCTCTTCAAGTTTGTTATTGATTTCTGTCTGGTATTCTTCAGAAAGGTTTTCTTCAGCCTTACTCAGTATAAGCTCATTCCTTATCCATCTGTCAATATAATTTCGTGAAATACTTATACTGTCCTCCCTGGTAAGTCCATTCCCTGTGTGTACAGGTATTTCATCAGCAAAAAGATACCTGTCACCCACCTGGGCTATTGGTTCACGGTTGGCATTATTATTATACTTTGTGCATGCAGATATTAATAATAATAAACTGCTGGCTGCAATAATTATTCTCATCTCCCTATCTCCGATTTAAGTTTTTCCAAATTATCCCTGTTTACCGAAATTTCATATTTTTTTCGTAATTCCCTGATCCATTGTTCTTCCAGGTAATCCTGATATTCTGATATTATTATTCCTTTAATATCTTCAAAGTTCTTATATCTTTCCTTTTTAACTTCCAGTATATCGACAAGTATTATGCCATTATCTGTATGGCGTTGCTCAAGGCCGGTGTTCCATTTTATATTATCCAATAAATTATTCTCTCCTGTTTGCCATGTGCCTTCTGTTATATTCACGAGCGTATCTTTACCTGACATTGCTTCCGGCATTATCAGCTCAAGGAAATTTTCATTATCATGATATCTTTTTATTGCTTTCAGTAGTTTTCTGGATTTTCTTTTTCCTGCATCTTCCCTAATCTTATACATTCTTGCCCTGATTACAGGCTTTTCTATGAATTTATCCTTTATGATGTCGTAATATTCTCTCAGTCCTGTACTGTCACTTTCTGATCTTTTCCAGATCAGGCTGTCAGATATCTCAAAGAAAAGTATACCATCATAAAACTCATTCATCAAAAAGCCAAAATCCGGGTATTTTTCTTCCAGGATTGAATTCTCATATTCAAGAAGATGGTTATAGACTTTCTGATCGAGGAGTGTATTAATGAAAACAATGGAATCATAGTTGGGTACTTTACTTCCATTCTGGCTTATATAATTGGCAAAGTCGGATACATGACATTGTTCAGACGCAAATGAATATAATATCTCATCAGGCGAGTATCCGGTTATTAAATACTTGTTGCTATGCCTGAAAGCTGAATCAGCAATTGTATACAGCCATTCTAGTGCACTGCTGTTAAGACTGTAATTATATTCATTCTTCAGCCTGTCTGCCAATGATTTCCTGCTTACAGAAAAGAGGTAAGAGTTAGAAAGCTTGCTTTCAAGGTCTTTCCTGGCTTCATCAAGAGAAAGTGAAGGTACCCTGTCAAGTCTTTTTATTATATGCCAGCCATACACTGTTTTAACAGGCTCAGTATACTCATTATTTCTCAGGAGCCTGAATGCTGCAACACTGAATTCATGTATCATCTCACCTGTGCTGAACCATGGTAGTTCACCTCCATTCTGAGCTGACATTATATCATCTGAGTTATTCTTGGCAACTGTACTGAATTCAACCCCATTCTCAAGTAAGTTATACAAACTATCTATTTCATACTTTGCTCTGTTCCTGTCTTCTTCAGTGCTTCCGGGTGGTGTTGCTTTCATAATATGCGCCACCTTTATTTTACCCTGGTTTTCCCTCTTATCCTGGACTTTTATAATATGATAACCGCTGGCTGTCCTTACCGGCATTGACAATTCGCCGGGATCCATACTGTACACAGTATTTTCAAAAATCAGAGGTGTTTGAAAGACAGTGAAGTATCCCAGGTTACCACCATTGATATTAACAGATGGATCATCGCTTGCTCCCTTGGCAACAGACTCAAAAGGCTCACCCAGCTTTATTCTCTGCCTGATATTCATTGCCCTGTTGTATGCCATCAGTGTATCTTTAGGTGAGGCGTCAGCAGGACATTTGATTAGAATATGCAATGCATGTATCTCTGTTTTATACCGTTCATATGCCCTGTTCAGCAGTTTTTCTTTTATATCTTTATCAATAAGATAATTTCTGG
>DOZA01000097.1 GCA_003518245.1 Bacteroidales bacterium
TCATTTACTTCCGGTCGCACAGGATTTGAAATAAATGGCAAAGGAGTATTCCTGAGGGGAAGTCATGATGCATGTATTTTCCCCCTGACCGGTTATGCCCCCATGGACAAGAAGGAATGGATACGAATATTTAACATAGCTAAATCATATGGTATCAATCATTATCGTTTTCATTCCTGGTGCCCGCCTGGAGCTGCTTTTGAGGCAGCAGATGAAACAGGTATGTACCTGCAGCCCGAATTACCGAATAAAAGGGATTATGGTAAAAAAGAGCATGACGATTATTTACGAAGGGAAGGAGAACTGATCTTTCAGGCTTTTGGCAATCATCCTTCATTTGTTATGTTCACCCTGGGAAATGAACTCGGACGTAACCAGTCATATTACGATATGGTAGCACATTTTAAGAAAACAGACAGCAGGCATTTGTATGCCCAGGGATCAAATAATGAGAACTACCCTGGTGGTGATTTGACCCTCGCTGAAGGTGATGATTTCTGGGTTACTTCACAAACGGAAGGTGAGTTACCGGTCCGTGGCTCTTTCTACCAGGGCGATTATGAAAGAGGGCATATAGATTATTATCCTCCTTCAACCATGATAAATTATGACCTCTCCATTGCCGGACTTGCTGTTCCTGTAGTAGGACATGAAACAGGACAGTTTCAGGTATCTCCTGATTTTTCTGAAATACCCGAATATACAGGCGTGTTGAAAGCACGTAATTATGAAATTTTCAGGGAAAGGTTAGAAGCTAAAAATATGCTTGACCAGGCAGATGATTTTGTGAAAGCCTCCGGGGCCTTAGCTGTACTCTGTTACAGAGAGGATATTGAGGCTGCCTTAAGAACAAGGTGGTTTGGTGGATTCCAGTTACTCGATCTGCATGATTTTTCAGGCCAGGGAACTGCTTCGGTTGGAATCTTAAATGTTTTTATGGAATCGAAAGGTTTGATTGAGCCGGCGGAGTGGAGAGAGTTTTGCTCCGAAACTGTCCCTTTGCTTAAAATGAAGAAATATACCTGGAGTAGTTCAGAAACATTTATCGGAGCTATTGAATTATCACATTTTGGCCCCCGTGACCTGCAGCAAGGAATTATCGACTGGGAAGTTAGAACGGATAAAGGGAAAGTACTTTTTTCTGGCAGCACTGAACCTGAAGACATTAAACAGGGAGATCTCCATGAAATAGATATGTTTTCATTTCCTTTAAAAGAGATAGACACACCACAGAAACTGAATATCGAACTGTCATTGAGAGGAACGAAATACCAAAATAATTATAGTATATGGGTTTATGGAGATGATATTGATACTACGATACCAGATGATATTATGCTTACTGATTCATTTGACGGGAGTGTCGAAGAATTTCTGGAAAAGGGTGGAAAGGTAATCTTTGTACCCGCTAAAGACAAACTTATTAATTCAGTTAAGGGAGCTTTTCAGACAGACTTCTGGTGTTTTCCAATGTTCAGAAGGGCTGCACTGAGAAATAATGTGGAGGTGGCACCGGGGACACTTGGAATACTATGTGACCCGTCTCATAAAGCCCTTGCTGATTTCCCTTCGGAGTACCACAGTAACTGGCAATGGTGGCACCTGGTAAAAAATTCGAACCCTGTCATCCTTGATGATACACCTGCAGATTACCGCCCGGTGGTTCAGGTCATAGATAATTTCTGGAGAAATCATAAACTGGGAATATTATTTGAAATTAAAGTGGGTAAGGGGAAACTTCTTGTGTGTGCAATCGATCTCTTAGATAACATGGATAAACCTGAAATAAGACAGTTTTATCACAGCATCGTCAATTACGCAGATTCACCGGGTTTTTCACCTTCAAGTGAAATGGATATTAATTCAGTGAGAGAGTTATTAAAGAGTAAGTAACTATCCAGACAACATAGATAAATATGAATCATCAGATTAAATAAATATATATTATGAAGATAAAACAGAACAGAAGAAACTTTATTAAAACGACAGCACTGGCCGGTGCAGGCTTAGGTATGGCTTCCAGGTACAGTACTGCAGCAAGATGGTCAGGAATCCTGGGATCAAATGATACCATTAATGTTGGTGTTGTTGGCTGTCGTAACCATGGTTCATGGGCTCATTTGGAGGACTCTTATCTGAATTTTCCAAACGTTAATGTTATTGGATTATGTGATCCGGACCTTGCAAGTATAGATCGTTGCTCGAAAATAATGTACGATAAAGGTGCACGTCCGGCAAAAGCCTATACCGATATAAGGAAGATGCTGGAAAATAAAGATATTGATGTTATCTCTGTCGCAACACCCAATCACTGGCATGCCCTTGCAACAATCTGGGGATGCCAGGCAGGGAAGGATGTTTGTGTTGAAAAACCGGTATCACATAATATCTGGGAAGGCAGAAAGATGGTAGAGGCTGCTGAGAAATATGGAAGGATTGTACAGGCCGATCACGATATGAGATCTAATACAAAAATCGAAGCTGCGGTAAAATATATTCAGAGTGGTGCCCTCGGCAAGATCAAATTCTGTCATTCCTGGGTTTATAAAAGGCGTACAAGCATTGGCAAAGTAAGAGAATCCGGCGGATATATACCAAGAACAGTAGATTATGATCTTTATTGCGGACCTGCACCTATGGGACCTCTTCCACGTGTTAACCTTCATTATGACTGGCACTGGCAGTGGGATTTCGGCTGTGGAGAAATAGGAAATAACGGCCCTCATCACCTTGATCTCTGTCGCTGGGTACTGGAGCATAACGATCTTCCGGAACGTGTAATAACATTCGGAGGAAGATATGGTTATGAAGATGATGGTGAAACACCAAATACCAGCATTACTCTTTATGATTATAAAACAGCTCCGATACTGTTCGAAGTAAGAGGATTGTCGAGGTCAAAAGATGATCCTTTGATGGATTCATTCAAGACAATAACTCAAAAAGGTGTGAAGCTATTTTACGAGTGGGAAAGCAAAAACCCAAATACTGCCAACATTATAGTATGTGAGCATGGCTTTGTCGATATGGGACGGCAAATAGCCTATGATAATGATGGTAATAAAATTAAAGAGTTTGAAGGTGAAGGAGTAAATTCTGTACTTAATTTTGTGAAAGCTGTCAGATCAAGGAAGCAGGAAGATATTAAAGCCCCTATAATTGAAGGTCACCTTTCAGCATCACTATGCCATATGGGTAATATATCCTATCGTGTTGGACGTGAATCATCATATGAGGAAGTAAATGATGCATTCAGGAATGATTATGAAATACTTGATGCGCTGGAGCGTACATACCAGCATCTCAGGGCAAACGGCCTGAATATGAAAGAACTTCCGGTAATACTGGGACCATGGCTGAATATGGATTCAAAGAAGGAAAGGTTTACAGGAGAACATGCAGAGAAAGCGAACAAATATATTTCACGAAATTACCGTGAACCTTTTGCAATAAGGGAACAGGTTTAATAAACAGGTATAATGATAATCATACTATGAAAATTATAATTCAAACAGCAATATTATGTCTGGCAGCAATACTAAACAGTTGCAATGGCCCGGCTGATAATGATAATATTTATTCAACTGCCCCGGAGGGAGCTATAGTACTGTTCGATGGATCTGATTTTTCTGAATGGACTAACTGCGACGGGGGAGAAGTTCGCTGGGAAATAGTAGATGGGATCATGGAAGTAGTTCCTGACTCAACCTGGGGCTGTGAACGCATACAGGGGACCAGGACAAAAAGACTATTCAAAGATTTTCAACTTCACCTGGAGTTCAGGCTGCCGGAAAATGAAAATACTAACAGTGGAATTTATATCCAGAAACGCTATGAAGTACAAATAAACAATTCCTTTAATGCAGAATTCTCTCCGGGCATGGGGGGCTCATTATACAGGCAAAAAGTGCCTGATGTTGTTGTCGGGAAACCTGTGGGTGAGTGGGAATCATATGATATAATTTTCCGTTCAGCTAGGTTTGATGAGAATGATCCTCAGGAGAAAATTGAGAATGCAAGGATAACAGTTATACATAATGGTGTTGTTATCCATAATAATGTAATTGTTAAAACAAAGACCGGAGTAGGATTTCCTGAAGGCCCGGAACCAGGCCCTATAATGTTGCAGGATCATCTTGCCATAGTACAATTCAGAAATATCTGGATCATCCCGAATGAACCTGTTGAAACATTACCTCCGGATAACCATTAGGATGATAATTTTACAGAACTAATAATAATCACTATCAGTATATTATGGCTAATAAATTATACTTATTTGTATTAATATTTGTATTCATCGGTCACAATGTCTGTTCTCAGGAGAAGATCAGGGAGACAGAAACCAGGTTAGGTGTTACATATATTAATGAAGAAAAGGTTGATGATAGTTACCGGCTTTATTCAAGCAGGAACCTTACCACCGCTCATCTTATCACCCCCGGAGGAAAATATGTTCATACATGGTATTATCCGCATTCTGAAGATATTGTTACCAGTAACTTTGGAGGATTCGGTATGTCATGGCATTATGCTGAAATGTTACCCAATGGGAACCTGGTTGCTATTGTGAAGGATGAGATGATCATTGAACTGGACTGGAACAGTAACCTTGTATGGAAAGCAAAACTGAGGGCTCACCATGACTTTGCAAGGGGAAAAGAAAGTAATACATATGTTGACTCCAGGCGAAGCATGCCTGACCCATGGGAGCCTGGAGATACCATAGTTTTTGACCAGATTGTAAAATTTAACAAAAAGGGCAAGAAAGTATGGGTATGGAACTATGAGGATCATATGGATGAATTTAAGGACCTTGTCGGTTATATTCCTGTGCCGGCACTTGATTCACAGAAGGATTACCCTCATATCAATACTATTGAGATACTTCCGGATAATCCTCTGGCTGAGAAAGATAAAAGGTTTCGCCCGGGCAATTTACTGATGTGTGGCAGACATTCGGACATTATATGGATTGTTGATCAGGAAACAGATAAAATCATATGGGCCTGGGGTAACGGGATACTCGAAGGCCCCCATATGCCTACAATGCTTGATAATGGAAATATTCTTATCTATGATAACGGTCATCGTTACCCTGCTGTGAGCCGTGATTATACAAAAGCGGTGGAGATCAATCCTATATCAGGTGAAATTGTCTGGGAGTACGGTCATCCGGGAGGTTTCTTGTCACCTGCACGAGGTTCCGCTTTAAGGATGAACGGGGGAAATACACTTATAGCCACCTCCGATTTTGGCTGGTTCTTTGAGGTAAACCCTGAAGGTGAGAAAGTATGGGAATATTATAATCCTGACCTTGGAACTAATGGTAACAGGATGGGTCTATACCGGACTCTTCCATACAGTAAAGGATTGGTTGAATTTCTTCTCCAGAAAAACAAGGGCAGATACTATGAAAGACCGGGGAAAAAGAAATACCAGGAAAAGTACGGTCTCTCAGGACATTTGATGAAAGTAGTATCATGGATTGAACAGGGTGAGCTTGATAAAGCCTATCGCTGGCTTAACTATAATGGTATTGCTGTTATCAGTGAGAGAGAAACACATTTTGCCTATTCCCTGCTTTTTTCAACAAGAGGTAACATTAAAAGATCTCTAGGAAGAATGAATAAATCAATTAATGCAGGGATGGCCCCTGAAATATTTTCATCAGGTTTTTCCGATCTGTTTGATCCCCTTATAACATCTTTAGATTAAACAATTTTCTATGAAATATATAATCTAATATTTTTAACTCTGTAATTTGTCTGAAGAGCTTGTTTATGAGGGTAATATAAACTCTTGATATTGATTTTATTAATTAAATGCTGAATTTGATACTGGTGATAATATATACTCAACCTATGTTTTTTACAGGTAGTTATGTTAAATATTAAAAAATAATGAAGAGCTTACTGAATATTTACCTGGTAATGATTTTTATTATGAGAAAATTTTTAAAGCCTATAACATTAATATTTTTTTCAGTTATTATTTTTTCAGCCTGTACAGTTAAAACTGAGAAGCCAAATGTAATTCTGATTATTACTGATGACCAGGGATATGGCGACCTTGCCTGCCATGGAAATCCATGGATAGAGACACCGAATATGGATAAGCTCTGGGAGGAAAGTATGAGGTTAACCGATTATCATGTTTGTCCGACATGTGCCCCGACCAGGAGTGCTTTAATGACCGGGCGTTATAATAACCGTGTTGGTGTATGGCATACTGTCACCGGCAGGACATTATTGCGTGAGAATGAGGTAACAATGGCTCAGGTATTCAGTGATAATGGCTATTCAACAGGGATGTTCGGGAAGTGGCACCTGGGAGATAATTATCCACGCAGACCTGTTGATGTAGGTTTTCAGAGGGCTGTTTATCATGGCGGTGGAGCCGTTGGTAATACCAACGACTACTGGGATAATGACTATTTCGATGATCATTATTATGATAATGGTGAGATAAAGCAGTTCAAAGGATATTGTACTGATGTATGGTTTAATGAAGCTAAGTCTTTTATTGATGAGAGCAAGGATGGTCCTTTCTTTTGTTATATAGCTACCAATGCCCCTCATGGACCTTTATATGTTGAGGATAAGTATTCAAACCAGTATAAAGGAGATACCCTGATCCCTTCTCCCAGGTTCTATGGAATGATTACCAATATTGATGAGAATATTGGTAAGTTGATGTCCTATCTTGCTGAACAAAAGCTTGCGGAAAACACCATTTTTATATTTATGACAGATAACGGTACAGCCGACGGGGTTATTCTCGATGGTGATTACTGGAATAGCGGGCTTCCAACAGTTTATGGTTTTAATGCAGGTATGAATGGGATGAAAGGCACTCCTTATGATGGTGGACATAGAGTTCCATGTTTCATCCACTGGCCTGCCGGTGGTCTTGCTGAAGGAAGGGATTTTGATGGCTTGACAGCACATATTGATATACTACCCAGCCTGATTGAAATGTGTGGGCTTGAACGGATCAACGGGCCTGAGGTCGATGGGATCAGCTTATGGAAATATTTAACAGGAAAGCTTGCCTGGACAAAAGGGAAACGAACACTTTTCGTTGATTCACAGCGGGTTGAGGTACCGGAACATTACCGTCGATCTGCAGTAATGCAGAAAGGCTGGCGACTGGTCAATGGAAGAGAGTTGTATGATATGAAAACTGATCCCGGACAAAGACTTAATGTTGCAGCAAGATACCCTGAAAAGGTAAAAGAGATGAAAGCTCTTTACGAAGAATGGTTCAAAGATGTTTTTTCTGATTTTGAAACAAGAAGTTATATTCATATAGGCTCCGAAAAAGCCAGATCAATGGTTCTTTCTTCCCATGACTGGATGGGTGTGGTAAAACCGGATGGTACAAGATCCCTTAACCGCGTTGGAGAAGAGACTCCTCCATATGCACATAGTATAATACGGAGGGGAGCATTAATAAATGGGTACTGGGATATTAAGGTAGTAAGGGATGGTAAATATAAAATAGAACTTGCAAGATGGCCAAAAGAAGCAGGCGGAAATATTACAGAAGGAATCCCTGCTTCAACTGTTCCTATTCCCGGAGGACAACCATTCGGCGAAGGCAAAGCATTGAATATTAAAAATGCCCGCCTAAAGATCCAGGACTTTGATAATACTGTGCCGGTGACTGAAGAGATGAAAACTGCTGAGTTTACAGTAGACCTCAAATCGGGAAAAACGAAGCTCAGGACATGGTTCACAGGAGATGATGGGCTCTCACTTGGCGCCTACTATGTTTATATAACCATGTTGGAGTAATCAACCCAATAAAATAGAATTTTTTGATTACATGTACACAGAAAAATTAAATACTAATAATTATTAAACCAGGAAATGTGAAAAAGCAAGCCTTAAATATTATTTTTTTATTGATTCTCATTGCAGGCATTCTACTGTCTTTCTCCTGCACAGGTCATGACGAACAACAAATTCCTGAGAAGCCAAATATACTTTTTATACTTATTGATGATATGGGCTGGGGTGATATAGGCTATAACAGTGATGATATTCTTTCTCCGAACCTGGACAGGCTGGCCGCTGAAGGCCTGGTTTTTGACCAGCATTATGTTCATCCTGAATGTACTCCTACACGTGTCTCATTATTAACGGGCAGGTATGCCACCCGCTATGGATTACATTGTTCAGGTGCGTGTAATGAACAGGCCATACCTTTTGAAACGGTTACCCTGGCATCAGCTCTCAGGAGCCAGGGATATAATACTGCCATATCAGGCAAATGGCACCTTGGCTCCCTGGCAGAACATGGTCCGCTTAAGTACGGGTTTAATCATTCTTATGGAGGACTGGCAGGTGCTCTTGGGATGTATGATCACCGGTACCGTCTCAACC
>DOZA01000393.1 GCA_003518245.1 Bacteroidales bacterium
AAGGGCAGCAATGTCTGGATATCAATCAGTTCAACAGATATATTATGTTTTTTTAGCTGTTCAACTGCCTCCATTGCTATTTTTAGTGTAGATCCATAAGATACAACTGTTATATCACTTCCTTGCTATGGGTGATCCGCTATGCCATATACCTTCGAGCCTGTGTCCACGGGTACTGACGATGAGAGGTGCAATCATATTTCCCTACCCGGCACTACGGGTGAGCTTTCTAAATACACGGGATCCACCAGTTTAACCAGTGCGTCACGCTCAATTTTTATAGGTTCCTGGAATGCTTCCCATCCCTTTCCTTTAAAAATATGTACTCCTTCACCATCAAAAAGACCCATGGCCATCATCCATGTCTGATCACGGCAATAACCCGATCTCCAGTCACCTTCTTTAAAATGTTTGGCCAATGCTATCTGTGCTATCTCTTTACCATCTCCAAATATCCCAAATTTAGCTTTCCCCGACAAAACTTCGACGTCCTATTATACTAAGATTCCTGCTCAGGTTAGCCAGTTTATAATCTGATAATATTTCTTTGCTGTTATACTTTTCTTGAGTTTTCTCTTGTTTTTCATTACTGTTTATTTGTTCAGGTTTGGCTGTTAATCATTTAATAATAAACATCTTCAAAAATAAAATATACATTTCAATATGGTCTTATTAATCTATCTCATATACTAAACAAAAATAATCCCTTCTTGTTTTAATAGAGAGATTCAAATTGTTTTATTACTTTTGAAACCAATATTTTACAATTTAGGAATTAAGATGATATGTTTATTAAATTATTGCTTTTAAGTGTTATACTTGTAACAATTGCTTTGCTTGGATTAGGCATTAAAATTTTTTTCACCCATGGTGGGCGTTTCCCTGAAACTCGTGTGGGGCGTAATAAGGAATTGGCAAAGCGTGGCATCAAATGTGCTCAAAGCATAGATATTGGATGTCATCCTACTGATGATTTCCCTGGCTGTTCATCCTGCAAAGACATCAAATAATCAATCCTTCAGATAATCTATCATCCCATCTGTAAACCAGGTATTAAAATTACCCTCTTCATCTGAATATACAAGGTAGGCATCAAGGTTACCTATTTCCCTTATCATTTCCTTTGCTTTATCCAGCCCCTTGACCATACATGCTGTTGCCAATGCATCAGCCGTCATACAATCATCAGTTATAACAGTGGCGCTGAGCAGTTTATGTCTTACCGGGTAGCCTGTTTTAGGATCTATAGTATGTGAATACTTAATACCGTTTTCAATATAATATTTCCTGTAGTTTCCTGATGTAGCCAGGGCTTTATCAACCAGTTTAATATCAGCCTGCCTGTAAAGTCCAGGGGTAATATTCCCGTCGCTTGGTTTGTCCAGTCCTATTATCCATGGTTCATTACCGGGCTTTGTTCCCCTGGTACGCACCTCCCCTCCCACTTCAACCAGGAAGCTTTCCAGGCCAATACCGGACAGATAATTATATAATACATCCACTGTGTATCCCTGTGCAATAGCATTAACATCAAGGCACATATCAGGATCACTCTTTACTACTTTCCCGTCAACAATCCTTATCTTATCCATCCCCACAAGTTCCATCAGCTTATCTTTAATGCTTTCATTAAACCTTTTGGTTGCATCCGGGCCAAAGCCCCAGGCATTAATTAGAGGTGCCGCTGTAATATCAAATGCACCCTCAGTAAGATTCCATATCTCATAAGACCTGTTGAACACGGTAATAAACATTGTATCAAGAACAACTTCTTTGTTATCATTAACAAGTGAGATGATCGATCCAGTGTTATAGGTTGACAATGAGCTATCAACTGCTGTAAGTAGCTTTTCCACATTATTTTCCACTTCGCGGTCAGCTATGCTTCTATCATGGTACCATATCACGGAATAGCTGGTTCCCTGTGTGAAACCCTGTGTCCTGGACTCTATGCATTTATCTGATTGACATGACCATACAGCAAGCGCAATAAACAGGATCAAGATTAAATATTTTCCTTTCATATTGATGATAATAATTCTTTTCGAAATTAATTAATATCTCAAAGAATAGGAAATCAACTTTCCTGTAAAAAAATCATGCTTTCATGGATTAATTACTATGATTCGCCAAAAAGATCTTTTTATAAGGTATAAAAGTGATAAATTTGTTTTTGAAGATATGTTTTCATATTCCCCTTTCCCCCTATCTTCAAAGGATAAGAAAAACAGGAGGGCTGTTCCAAGCGGTCCTCTTTTTTTTAACCGCCGAAATCGTCGAATGTTACGTTCTCATCGGGTATTCCAAGGTCATAGAATAGTTTAAGTATTGCGTCATTCATTAAGGGAGGACCACAGAGGTAATATTCAATCTCCTCCGGCTCTTCCTGTTTACTCAGGTACTCATCATATAGCACCTGATGAATAAAACCGGTATAACCTTCCCATTTATCTTCAGGCAGGGGTTCAGACAAGGCCAGATTAAAGGTGAAGTTGGGGAATTTCTTTTCTATAGCCCTGAATTCTTCCTCATAGAATATTTCGCGGCGTGACCTGGCGCCATACCAGTATGACACTTTTCGATTTGTTATAAGCGTATGGTACAGATGGAATATATGCGATCTGAGGGGAGCCATCCCAGCGCCACCTCCTATATATATCATTTCATTTTCAGATTGTTTAATATGGAAGTCACCAAATGGACCTGATATCATTACTTTATCACCCGGCTTCCTGGTGAACACATATGATGAACAAATACCGGGTGGCACATTCATAAACTGGTTCCTTTTCCTGTCCCATGGAGGTGTGGCAATACGTATGTTAAGCATTATAATATTCCCTTCAGCAGGGTGGTTAGCCATTGAATATGCTCTTATTGTCTCTTCGCTGTTTTTTATTTTCAGATTCCACATTTTAAATTTATCCCATTCATCTCTGAATTCTTTTTCAATATCCATATTCTTAAATGAGATATCAAATTTAGGGACATCAATCTGCACATATTCACCCGGTTTAAAGTCCATGACCTCTCCTTCGGGCATCCTGACAACAAATTCCTTGATAAATGTTGCAACATTCTTATTAGAAACAACTTCACATTCCCATTTCTTAATACCGAGGATTTCTTCGGGAAGCTTAATTACCATATCCTCTCTTATCTTAACCTGGCAGCCAAGACGCCAGTGGTTCTGTTGTTCCTTACGGGTAAAGAAGCCCGTTTCGGTTGGCAATATCGAACCACCGCCTTCCATAATCTGACATTTACATTGTCCGCATGTACCTCCCCCTCCACATGCTGAGGGCAGGAAGATGCCATTATTTGACAGTGTAGCCATCACGTTATTACCTTGTGAAACGATCAATTCACGATCATTTACCTTCAGCTTCACATCGCCCTGCGGCACCAGTTTTTTCCTGGCGTATAACAGAATAATAACGAGAAGAAGTATTACCACAAGGAAAACCAGTATACTTATTCCTATAACAGCTATTGTGGATGTACCTAATATCATAATTATGCAATTTTACAGTTTAATACCCATAAAGCTCATGAATGCAATACCCATAAGCCCGGTAATGATAAATGTTATTCCGAGTCCTCTTAATGGTGCAGGTACATTTGAATAT
>DOZA01000307.1 GCA_003518245.1 Bacteroidales bacterium
AAATAAGAAGCGCAGATGCACTTCTTATTTTATTTAAGGTGTTCATCCAAATAATCAGTATACTGCTGCATCAGCAACAGGTAAGTTGTCATATCGGTAGCCAGGCCATGTGCCCCGGGAGGATATATTTTCAGGTCAAAATCCTTACCAGCCATGTTTAATGCATTTACCAGTTGGAAAGTGTTCTGCGGGTGCACTTTATCATCCATCAGCGAATGAGCCAGCAACAGGTAACCTTCAAGATTGGCAGCATGTGTTATTACCGATGATTGTTTATAACCATCGGCATTATCATCCATAAGTCCCATATACCTTTCTGTTAATACACAATCATAAAATAAATGATCGGTTACAGGTGCTGCCGTAAGTGATACCTTGAACACCCCCGGATGGGTAAGCATGGTATAACTTGAGGTGTACCCGCCATAACTATGTCCACGTATAGCCATATTTTCACCATCAACCCAAGGCAAAGAGGCCAGGTAACTTGCTGTTTCAGCAAAATCATGTGATTCCCATTTACCCAGTTGCCTGTGTACTATTTTCTCAAAATCGTAGCCATAGCCACCGTTACCCCTGTTATTCACCGACGCTATAACATACCCTTTCTGTGCCAGCCATTGGTGCCAGCCATTGGTGCCAAAAGTATTGAAGACACCCTGTGAACCCGGACCACCATAAATATCAAGCACCAGGGGGTATTTCTTATTTTCATCGAAATCAATAGGTTTTATATAATAGCCATCCAGCTTCTGACCATCAGTAGTAGTAAAGCTGAACATCTCTTTCGGGGCATATACATGCGAATCAAGAAAAGCCATCGCCCTGCTGTCATCTGAGAACTTTTCTATTGTCTTCCCTTTTGAGCTCATCAGCAATGTTTCGGAAGGCTTGTTTACACTTGAATATGAATCAAAATAGTACTGTCCCCTGTCAGACACATTAACCCTGTGATTCCCTTCTGCCGTTGTAAGTCTTTTCTTGCCGGTACCATCAAACCCGACCTGGTACAAATTCTGTTCGGTTGGTGCCACCTCTGTAGAAACATAATAAAGTACTTTATTCTTTGTGTCAATAGCCTCAATACCTTTTACTTCCCACTCCCCTGAGGTTACCTGGTTTATTAAATTACCTTCATAATCATAATGGTATATATGTGCCCATCCATCACGTTCCGAGATCCAGAAAAACTCTTGCAACTCGTCGGTGAAATATATAAGATGCAGCTTACCCGCAAAAAAGTCGAATATATCAATCCATGCTTCCGATTTTTCCTCTATAACCAGTTCCCTGTTGCCCTTGCTTACATCATAGAACCATATCCTCATATGGCTTTGTATCCTGTCCATCCACATAATGGCCAGTGTATTAGGCTTTGATGTCCAGTAGATACGTGGTATATAGCCTCCTTCAAGGTCAATATCGAGCCATTTTTCAGAACCGGTATCAGTATCAATCACACCCATCTTTACCAGGGGAATATTATCACCTACCTTGGGATACGGGACTTCCATATATTCAGGATGTTGACCTGAAAAATCAGTTAATTTATATACCGGTACTTCCGTTTCATCCGATTGCCAGTAAGCAATATATTTACTGTCGTTCGACCATGACCATCCCTGTACAAGTCCAAACTCCTCCTCCTGGGCCCAGCCAAAACGACCGTTATAAACCTTCTCTTTTGCATCATCAGTAAACCGGTTATGCTCCCCCGTGGTGAGATCATATTCATAAAGATCACCATCTTTACCATAGCCTACCTTTCCCCCGTCAGGTGATATCTCTGCACTGAAGGCCTGCTCAACAATAAGGTCAAGTGTTTTGTCTTTTACTGAATATACATAATAATCCGAGTTGCCTGAATAACGCCATATAGGATTGAAGTTACACTGGAATAGTATGCGTTCATAATCTTTAGTCCAGGTAAATGAGTTGTATCTGAAAGGCTGACCATTACCGGGGAAGGTGATATTCTCACTTGTGAATACTTTTTCTTCCTTGCCTGATCTTACATCATGAACCCAAATCTCCTGTACTAAACGGTCTCTTTTAGTAAAAGAATACTTATTCCCCTCTTCTATCCAGTTTATATTCGCCGGGGTGCCACCTGTATTAAGCTGCCCTGCTGAAAACAATGCCTCCTGCAGACTTGAATATTTTTCCTTTTGTGCCTGCGCAGATGAAGTGACTAAAAGCAAAACAGATAACAGGATAAGAATAAAACGTTTCATGCTTTTCATGATATAGTTATTTGTTATTATAATTCATTAAAGAGTGTAAATCTAATAATTTATTATCTTGTACAATATATTGAGGAAACAATAAATTTTTAAAGCCTACTATATGAAAAAACTTAACTGCCTGACCATAGGTAAAGCTATACCCGGCAATGCCAAAAGTCATAAAATAATCTTTATCAGGATCTTGATAACCGGTCTTCTTCTGTTTTCTTTCTTTTTAAAAGGTTTGTCCCAGGAGACAAGGTTGCTCAGGCAACCAACAATAAGCGATACTCAAATAGCCTTTTGCTATGGTGGTGATATATGGATTTCTAACCTGAACGACTCCTCTGCTTCCAGGTTAACCAGCACGCCAGCAGTTGAAAGTGATCCACATTTTTCACCTGATGGTAAATGGATAGCTTTTACGTCCAATCGATCAGGAAATAATGCTATTTATATAGTATCCTCTGAGGGTGGTGATGCAAAACGTCTGACCTGGCACCCCAGTGGAACAAATGCCCGCGGATGGACCCTGGATGGTAAAAGAGTTCTATTTGCCTCAACAAGAAACACTCCTCCATCATCATTCGACCGCCTGTGGACAGTTTCTGTTGAAGGAGGACCTCCTGAACTGCTGTCATCACAATGGGCCACCAATGGATCATTCTCGCCCGATGGCAACAGGATAATCATCGACAGGGTAAGGAGATGGGATGTTGAATGGAGAGCATACAGGGGAGGTCAGAACACACCGCTGATAATCCTGAATCTAAATGATAAGTCGGAAATACTCCTTCCCAATGAATCAACTACCGATATTCAACCTGTATGGATGGGTGACAAGATATATTTCCTGTCAGACAGGGACTATACCACAAACATATGGTCATACTCCCCTGCCAGCGGACAGGTAAAACAAGTCACAAATTTCAGTGAGAAAGACGTGAAATGGCTTTCATCCAATAGTCAAATACTTGCATTTGAACGAGATGGCTATTTACATACTATGAACCCGGTAGATGGTGAAATAAACAGGTTGAGTATAAGTGTCAGGGGAGATTTCCCATGGGCCGGGAGCGGATGGGAAGATGTAAGTAAAAATATCAGCTCGGTATCAATATCACCTACCGGCAAAAGAGTAATAATGGAAGCAAGAGGTGAAATATTCACCACCCCGGTTAAATATGGTGATTCAAGAAACATTACACGCTCATCCGGAGCAGCCGACCGCTCTCCTGTCTGGTCACCAAAAAGGGATAAAATAGCATGGTTCTCTGATATTGGCGGTAAGGGTTATAGCCTGATGATTACAGGTCAGGACGGCCTGTCAGAACCACGGAGTATCTCCATCGGTGAATCAAAGATGGCCTGGGAGTCTGTATGGTCAGGAGATGGAAAATATATCGCTTTTACCGATGATGATGTCAGGGTAAGAATTGTAGATATTGACTCAGAAGAAATATATACTATCGATACAGGTGGAACAAATCTTGAAAGGGGATCAATGGGATTGATATGGTCACATGACTCAAAATGGCTGGCTTACTCAAAGGGAGGTACCAACAACTTCAGGAGGATAATGATATGGTCGGTGGAAGGAAAAACTGTTAAGCCCGTTACTAACGAATTTGCCGATTCATATTCACCGGCATGGGATATGGATAATTCTCACCTTTACTTCCTTGCCAGCACTGACCTTGCCCTGGGATCGGGATGGGCTAATACGAGCTCAATGACCGCCGATCCGGTTTACTCGCCGTATATTATAAACCTTAAAAAAGATGATCCTTCTCCTTTCAAGCTCAGGAGTGATGAAGAAAGTGCAGAGGCAGAAAAGGAAACCGGTTCAGAAAAGGAAAAGGAAAACAAAAAAGAAAAGAAGAAAGAGAAATCATCAGTTAAAGAAGAACAGGATACCAAAAAGAAGGAGCAAGTTACTATTGATTTTGAGAATATTGAGAGGAGAACAATCCCCTTACCTGTTCCGCGGAGGAATTACAGCCTGATAAAGAACGGACCGGCCGGCATAGTTTTTCTGGGTGAACAGAAGGAGAATGTATCAGGTGTGGTACTTCAAAAGTTCACCCTGAAAGAAAGAGAAGCAAAAGAATTCATCAGTGGGGCAAGACAGGTATCGGTATCAGCCGATGGTAATAAGATTCTTGCCAGGGTAAATGGAAACTGGAAAGTAATGACTGCCTCAAAACCTAATGGGAAAGATGGTGAATCTATAAGAATTGACCTTAAAATTAAGGTAAACAGGCCTGAAGAATGGTCCCAGATTTTCGAGGAGGCATGGAGGTATGAACGTGATTATTTCTATGACAAGAATATGCATGGCCGCGATTGGAACGAAGTATATAATCGTTATGCACCCCTGGTTCCCTATATAAAACATCGTACCGATTTAACCTATATACTCGACCAGGTTAATGGGGAGTTATCTGTTGGTCACAGTTTCGTGGGAGGAGGTGATTACCCGGATGTGGAAAGGTCATCTACCGGTCTTCTTGGTGCAGACCTGGTGCCTGAAAATAAATATTGGAAAATCTCAAGGATCTATACGACGGAAAGCTGGAACCCAGGTCTTTCAAGTCCGCTCGACAGGCCGGGAATAAATGTACATGAAGGGAATTATCTTGTGGGAATAGATGGGAAAGAGATTACGGATGCAGATAATATCTTTCAATATTTAGATGGTACTGCCGGCAGGCAGATAATAATACATATTAATAAAGAACCGGAATTTGAAGGCTCATGGAAGGAAACCATAGAGCCTATACGCAGTGAAAATGCTTTGAGGCAGAGAGCATGGGTTGAGGATAACAGGCGCCTGGTTGATAAACTGTCAGGTGGCAGGCTGGCATATATCTGGGTTCCCAATACGGGCGGCCCGGGTTTTGTTTCATTCAACAGATATTTCTTTGCCCAGCAGGATAAGGAAGGAGCTGTTATAGACGAGCGCTTTAACGGAGGCGGGTTGCTTGATGATTATATGGTTGACCTGATGACACGCAAACTGAGGGCAAGTCTTACCAATGAGGTGCCGGATGGCAGGCCGATGCAACTACCTGCAGGTATACTGGGCCCCATGGTCCTGCTGATAAATGAGCTGGCAGGCTCAGGTGGTG
>DOZA01000005.1 GCA_003518245.1 Bacteroidales bacterium
TCTAATAGTTTATTTAGGAGAAAGGGGAGATGACTAAGAGACAAGATACAAGTATGATGAAAGGAAAAAGGCAAAAGTAAAAAGTACAAAGTATTTTGCAGGAAGAATACAAATAGCAGCAATTGCAGGGACGACCTATCAGGGCGTCCAGAATTTTGTACCATGGTAAATCAATACACCTCCGTAGATGCGCCAGGCATGGCACATTTAAGATACAAGTCGGAGCTAAGGCTAAGTAACGAGAGTCTTACAGGTAAATTGATTGGATTACCAACCGTAGAAGCGCAATATTTTGCGCCTTTACATATTCCACCTCTTATTCGGTATTATTCCTGTAATAGACAGTCTTATAGTCCCAGTCTTTGGCAATAAGTACGCCATTATGATCGATGAACAGGTCGAGCAAATCATCATTCCTCCAGTAATTATCATAATTAACAAGGTCATAGGTTTTCATTATGCCGAAACCCTGTATCAGGACGTAATAAAAATCATCATACCTGGTAAAGGTATTCAGCATTGAAGTGATGAACTGTGGTGAAACACTATGGACGTTGGTAAAGTTCACCTCTGCTTTCTGATTAATGAACTACATAAAAATAGAACTTTAATAGGTTTTGCTAATCTAAAGGAAGCCTGATTGGTAAACCGGAAGATCCTTGTCTGGCTTCAGAGAACAAAGTGAGGGTATTTAGGCTTGCCTCTATTTTGTTTAATTCTTTTATTATCAGTAATTTTAAATATGTCAATTATGCTCATTTGTAACAGTTGGCTATACATAAAATAATACATATGGCAAGAACAGAGGCTTTTGATAAATACCTGGCTGAATATGAACAATGGTTTATAGATAACCGCTATGTCTTTCTTTCGGAGCTGGAAGCTGTACGCGTTTTGCTGCCAGACAGTGGACGGGGTGTAGAGATAGGTGTGGGCAGCGGTATTTTTGCTTCTTCCCTTAATATTGAAGAAGGCTGTGATCCTTCAGTAGCAATGAGAAAAAAATCTCAAAGCAGGGGCATAAGAGTAATTGATTGTATTGCTGAATACCTGCCCTGGGATGATAATACCTTCGACTATGTACTTATGGTTACAACAATTTGCTTTGTTGACGATCCGCAAAAAGCTATACGGGAGATAAACAGGGTACTCAAACCAGGTGGTGTACTGGTTATTGGCTTTGTTGACATGAACAGCCCTGTCGGAAAGGATTATATTAAACACAGGGATAAAAGCCATTTTTACAGTGATGCCAGTTTCTTCAGCACTGATGAAATACATAAGCTTTTAAGGGAGAATAATCTCATTACACACAAAACAATACAGACAGTTTTTGACAAACCGGATAAGATTACTGATATACAACCGGCAAAGAATGGCTATGGTGAGGGAAGTTTCATCGTTATAAAAGCCTTTAAGGGAGCAATTTAATAGTGCATATCCGGAAGATAAACAGTATTGGTAAGGTTATACGTGGAATCCTTGTATAACCGTACGCATCGAAGGGAGGTTCCTGAGTAAGTCCCGAGTCCTCGGAATGCGAGTGCAGCGAGGGAAATTAAAATATGCCCTTTCGGAGTGGACTCAATATTGGAATGATGGATTAACGAATCAGGCTGTCATGCCTTTAACCTTAACCTTAGCCTAATAAATAGGGTGCTATCACATCATTCTTGTTCTCTGTAGTACCGTCGTAAGTTATTGTAACAATTGGTATCCCTGTATTTTTACGTATCTCGTTCTTCATAGCTTCCGTGATAAGAGAAGGGCAGCAAAAGGCAGGGTTGGTCTGTACAAAAAGAGATATCCCTGGGTAAGAATTTATAATATGGTATATCTTGAGAATATTATCAAAGGACTCACCTGAATGGTATTTATCAATATTATAATCAGGAAGATTCTTTTCAAGCTCCCTGGAGCTGGTTTCTTTTGGTTTACCCAGGACAGGCTCGAAATGTTTATAATACTTGCGTTCCAGTATCTTCATCGCCTGCAGTATGCCCCTGTACACAGCTATCTGAAGCCGGCCGCTATCCACAGACCTACGTCTCATAACATTACCTGCAATAAGCTTGTAAAACTCACTGTATGGAGTGCTTAAAGCTTCACCTCCATATTTCTCAATGGTATGTATAAGGCCCTGGTTCATAACATCATTGTCACGTACGAAAAAATCACCGAATATTGCAACCAGTGGCTTCGGGGTTTTATTAATCCCTATTTCTGAGAAAGGGGGTATCATTTCCGATAATGTCCTGTTTATACTGTCATTCCCTTCAAAAGCATTCTCCAGGGCATCTGCCGCCTTACCCATGAGTTTATCTGTCTCACCTTTATTTACCTCATAAGGTCTTATCTTACATCCTGCACGCCTCAGTAATCCAGACAGCATATAGGCAAAATAAGCTATACGGGTTACATCTACCGAGATCTCGGTATGGGCCACTTCGCCTGAATACACTAATGCCTTTTCCATTCCATTACCATGGTTCTCCAGTATGGTCTTTATAAACTGTGGATACATCCTGATATTACATGAAAGAACAGTTTCGGTCATCCATAGTATTGTACGCGAGGGATCAAGGTCATTCTTCTTTATATAGTCAATATAATCATGGGCAATTATATTAAGTGGCAGGCACTGTCCGGTGTTGGTAGTCATTGCTTTCTGTATACCCAGCTTATTATGATCCAGCAGGCGGGTGTCAAATCCGTGTCTCCTCAGGTTTGCTGCCAGGAATCTTCCTGCTATCTTCTCCCAGTTTGGGAAAAGCACTATTTTATCTTTTCTAAGATTATACATAGGCCTGTTTACTTTGAATGACAGCTCTTTACTTTTACCTGCGCCTGACTCATAATGATTCCTGAAAGACCTGACTGCCGCCTCTATCCTAGTCTCATACCCCACAGATGAGTCATGTTCATCAACCTGAAGGATAAGGTAGGGCTTTGATGCGGCATCCATTATTTTCTGGAAATACTCAATAAGAAATGAATCAGGTGCGCATTTAAATGCTGTTACCAGCACAGGATAAAGGCCCCTGGTATTGGAAATAAAACTGGCAGCTTTCATTATTTTTGAAGTAAAATGCCAAGGCATTGACTTAAGCAGGTCGTCAAGACCTTCAAGATCATTTTCCTTATCAACCAGTGGTAGCATATCCTGGTAAAAAGACTTTATGCCCAGCCCCCCGAAAATACCCGGTATATTATTGTTCATTTTCTCTGACAGGATCATATATGGCCTTCCGAGAAGCCCTACTGACATATCCTTTTCGGGATTAAAATTATTATTGAAAAGTTCCAGCAGTTTCTTTCGTTTCTTACGGTCACTTTCTGTTGCAATATCCCATGCTTTTCTCACCTCTGCACGACTGATTTTTTTTCCTCCCCTGCCATCCAGTGAATCTTTTAATGTTTTGATTATAAACGGCATACCTTTCTCAAAACGCAGTAAAGGTACTATGGATTTCTCCTTCAGGTTTTTTGACAGAAGAGAAGTAACGCAGGGGCTGAACTGTGTATAATAGCAATACAGATTTTTTGAGTGTTCCCCGGATGACCTATTTTCAAGGACAGCAGGCATAAAAATATAGTCAGCCTTATCCTCCAGGTATTTAACATGGGCATGCATGGCATGCATTGGTGCACAAAATTCAGCCCCGGCAAGCCTCTTACCGCGACTCACAGCATCGTTAACCTTCTCACTCGATATGGTAACAAAACCAAGTTCCCTGAAAAACACCTTCCAGAAGAACATGTCCTCAAATATATTCAGTCCGGCAGGCAAGCCAATTTTTGTTTTACCAATTGTGGTATTTCTGAACCTAAAGATTTTCTTCCTCTCCTTCAAAAGATCAAACCCCGACTTATTCTTATCAATAAAACGTTCTGTCTTATAATCCCTGCCACAGAGAAATCCATATGCCACCTTCTCTCCATTTATATCAGCTACCGTTATCCTGCAATTATTATTACAGAGTCTGCAGGTCTCAGTTGTTACGTCTATTTTTTTCTCAATTATTCCAAATCCCCTGAATGTACTTGTGCCGCTAAACTCATCCTTCAGAATAAGTGCCGTTCCCAATGCCCCTGTCAGGTGACAGTATTGTGACACAAAGATCTGTTTACCAAGCTTTGCCTCAAAAGCAGCTACCAGTGCTTTATTCTTTGCCGTAGCGCCCTGGAAACAAATATTTTTCCCTATTGATACTTCAACAGCTACCTTTTTAAGATAATTATCCCGCACCGAATGAAGTACGGCCGCCAGTATCTCATTTCTTGAGTATCCCTGGTTGAAATAGTAGTTAATATCCCTCTCCATAAAAACCGTACACCTGTCGCTTGCCAATGGGGAAGGTGCATTTTCTGCCATGCCGGAATAATCCTTCAGGCTTACATTCATCTTAAGAGCCTGCTCCTCAATAAAACTCCCTGTTCCGGCAGCACATACGGAATTCATCTTTGAAAATACTACCCTTCCATTTTTCATCAGGGTGAATTTGGCATCCTGCCCTCCTATCTCAATTATGGTATCGGCATGCGGGTTAAGCTGATAAGCCGCCCTGGCATGGGTAGTTATCTCATCAATTATCATATCAGCCCCAATAACATAACCTATAAACTTTCTTCCCGAACCTGTTGTACCTGTTGCCAGTATTTTAAGCTCAACATTATGCTCATCTGCTATATATCTTATGGCATCCAGTATGCTACGGGTTGCATTAAGAGGCTGACCATGAGTATAAGTATAAAAGCCTGCAATAGCATTACCTTTTTTATCTGTCAGCATAGCCTTGGTGCTTGTCGATCCTATATCAATCCCTATAAATACATCCTGTGAACGGGCAGGCTTCTTATATATATCTATTTGCACCTCGCCCGGGTGATCAACCTTTTCAGATGAATAAACAAGGTTATTCCCCCTGTTAAAATCAGGGTACCCTGATAATTTCAGAGATAAAGGTTCAAAAACATACTCCTTTTCATCATTCTGCTTCCTGATAATATCGGCTGCTGATTTTATATTATTTCCTGCGCTCTCTGTATCGGCATGAAGCAGGGCGGCCCCTATGGCAGGAAAGAATACTGACATCTCATGAACCATGAAGGATGCACCTGTTATATCCCCGAAGTGTCTTATTACAGCATTATTCTTTGAAACACCTCCTGCAAATATCACCCGGGAAGGTATATACCCCTCTTCAAAAACAGTGTCGGCAATATTAATTACCAGGCCTTTGCATAATGAATCGCATATGGACTCAAGCGAATAGCCTGCCTGCTGGGCATGTATAAGGTCTGTTTTTGCAAATACCGAACATCGGGAAGCAATATCAGGAAGATCACCCCTGTTCATATCAGCTTTCTGTGATAACTCAGCTGCTCCCTTAAGATTGAGCCTCCTGGCCTGCTGATCAAGAAAACTGCCTGTTCCTGCAGCACATGAAGTGCTGGATAATGTATAAAGGAATTTACCATCCTTATCAAAATTCAGCAACTGGAATTTACCTGCACCAACCAGCAGTATAGCCCCAGGCATTGTATAATAGTCCTTAACAGCTTTAATAAGTGACACCTGGGGATCAAACCTTAATACCTTTTCTGACAACCATCTGCTATCAGAAGGGCTGACCACACTGGATATAGTACTGAAATCAAAATCCTCAAGAAGACCGGGCAGCACCCTGTCAATACGGCCATGATGATATTGATAAACAGATTTGATGACCACCATATCCTGATCCAGCAATACCATTGATATGGAAACAGACCCGATATCAATGCTTAATATAGAACTACCATGATCAATCATTAGACAGCATGTATCAAAATTTCAACAACCATAAATATATAACATGATAGTAAATATTCTTAACCTGAGTTATTTATAAAAAAAGGGATTTTGTTCTTTATTTATAACTTAAACAGTTATAT
>DOZA01000142.1 GCA_003518245.1 Bacteroidales bacterium
TTTTATAGGATCTATATCCGTTATCCTCAGCGAATATGCTACTGCTGAACCTGCTGCCGACCCACGTCCCGGACCTACCGAAACGCCCATCTGCCTTGCTGCCCTGAGAAAATCCTGTACAATGAGAAAATAACCGGGGTAGCCCATCTTTTTTATTGTGTCCAGCTCAAAATTAAGCCTCTCCTCCAGTTCTTTACTAATCTCTCCCCATCTTTCTTTAGCCCCTTTATAGGCCTGATGCCGCAGGTATTCATCTTTATCAGTAAATTCGTCAGGAATAGGGAATTCAGGCATTATAGGTTCATGGTTCAACTCATAATTTTCAACTTTATCGGCCACCGCCATAGTGTTATCAACTGCCTCAGGGTAATCACTGAATATTTCCCTCATTTCTTCTTCGGTCTTGAAATATTCCTGTTTGGTGTACCTCAGCCTGTCAGGATCATCAAGTTCCTTTCCCGTATTAAGACATATTAACCGGTCATGTGCTTCGGCATCTTCAGCTTTCAGAAAATGGACATCATTAGAAGCAACTACCCTGATGCCGGTTTTCGCAGATAACTCCCTGTATGCTTCGATGACTGTATTCTGTTTTGCAAATGTATCATTGTCAAACACAGGATCACCTGTTTTATGTCTTTGAATCTCAAGATAAAAATCATCCCCGAATATCTCCCTGTATTCAAGAGCTACCTCTTCGGCTGTGTCAAAATTATTGTTGAGGATGGCAGTGGGTATTTCCCCGGCAATGCAAGCTGATGTTGCAATAATTCCCTCATTATATTTCTTTAGCAGGTCTTTGTCAATCCTTGGTTTGTAATAAAATCCCTTGGTCCACGATAATGATACCAGCTTGACAAGATTCATATAGCCGGTATAATTTTTTGCCAGGAGGATAAAATGATCGCCCGAACGGTCGTCTTTACTGGTATTCTCAGTCATTCCCCTCCTTGCCACATATGCCTCAACGCCAATTATCGGTTTTATTCCAGCCTTTTTTGCTGCATTATGAAATTCTTTTACCCCGAACATGTTACCATGGTCGGTGATGGCTACTGCTGGCATGCCTCTTTCAGAGGCTATTTCCATGAGCTCACTTATTTTTGATGCACCATCAAGTATTGAATATTGAGTATGTAGGTGTAGATGGACAAAGTTACTCATAGCAAGGCAGTTACGAATGGTTTAACAACACGAACCCGAAAAGAATCCAGATTACAAAAGTAACCAAAAATCTCTGTTAAGCAGAGCTAAATAATGATGATTAATTAACAAATTATTACAAGTGAGAATACTGAAAAAAGATTATTTTTTAGTAAAGTTTTTTTTCAATACATATTATGCAATTTTTTTATAAATTAGCCGTCTTTCTAGAGTAAAGACAGAATGATCTATTAATTTTATTAATTACCCAAACTAAATCCTCTAATATGAGAAAATTAGTATTACTAATGTTATTCTTCTGTGGAATAGGAGTCATGACTTATGCACAGGAGAAAACAGTAACAGGAACTATCACCAGTGCTGATGATGGTACAACCATTATAGGCGCCACGGTGAATATCAAGGGAACCACGACCGGTGTTACAACTAACCTTGAAGGTAATTATTCAATTATTGTAAACGAAGGAGACATACTTGTATACCGATTCGTTGGAATGAAAACCCAGGAAAAAACTATTGGATCAGGGAATGTATATGATGTCGTAATGGAAATCGACAACATTGGCCTTGATGAAATTATTGTTACCGGCTATGGATCTGCAATAAAGCGTGAGCTTAGCGGATCAATTACCAAGGTTGAGACCGAGGGCCTTGCTGAAATTCCAGCAGTGAGTTTTGAATCGGCTATCCAGGGTAAAACTGCCGGTGTATTCATTGAGCAGGCCAGTGGTAAGCTCGGTGAGACAGTAAAAATGAGAATCAGGGGATCATCATCTATATCAGCTAATAACCAGCCGTTATATGTTATCGATGGTGTACCCGTAACATCAGTTAACCTGAGTAATACAAGTAACCAGCCTACAAACCCGCTTGCTGATATCAATATGGCCGATGTGGAATCAATACAGATACTGAAAGATGCTTCTGCTGCGGCTATCTACGGTTCAAGAGCATCTAACGGTGTTGTGGTTATTACCACAAAAAGCGGACAGGTCGGTGATACCAGGTTCAATGTATCTTATACCACCGGCATCAGTGAGCCCAGCAGGCTTCGTGAGTGGCTGAACGCAGATCAGTATCTTGAATTATTCAATGAATCAATGGATAATGTACTGGAAGGTGGCCTTGTATGGGGCTGGCTTCCTAAGGAAGATATCTGGGAAACTTTTGTTGGTGATCAATGGGACCAGGGCTGGGACACTGACTGGCAAAGCGAAGCTTTTCAGAAAGGTTCGATTAACAGGGTTAACCTCAGCGCCAGCGGTGGATCAGAGAACGGTAGTTTCTATGCCGGTATGAGCTATGATAACACTGTCGGTATTCTCAAGAACAATGACATGAACAAATTCAACGGAAGGATAAGTATTGACCATAAATCAGGTGATAAATTCAGCTACGGAATAAACCTGAGCCTAATGAGGACAGAAATGGAAAGGGTTGAAAACGATAACGCCTTCGCCACTCCTCTGCAGTTGGTGGCCCAGGCTCCCGTAACCCCGGTTTATGACCCCGATACAGGTGAACTGAACAAAAATACCATTTATTATAACGGGCTTATTTCATTGAGAGATACTTATAATAACCAGATATCTTTTAGAACACTGGGTAATGTATATGGTGCATATGAAATAATCAAAAACCTGACATTCAGGACAGATTTTGGGACAGATATTATTGATCTCAGGGAGAAAAACTTCTGGGGTCGTGAAACTATCGGTGCTGGCCCGGCAGGTGAAGCTCAAAACAGATCTGTAAGGGTTGTGAACTATAACTGGGATAATTATCTTACATTTGATTTCGTGCGTAATGCCCATGATATCAATGTTGTAGGAGGTATGTCTTACCAGGAGTCTATGACTACCGGTTCCAATATTATAGGTAAGGGCTTTCCCACTGACGATTTCCAGAATATAGCAAGCGCTGCAGAAGCCACCTTGTTCGATAGCTGGGAAAAAGGAACTACATACCTTTCATATTTTGGAAGGGCGAACTACCAGTATAACAACAGGTACCTCCTTACTTTGAGTGGTCGTGTTGACGGTTCTTCAAGATTCGGTGTTGAGAACAGGTATGGTTTCTTCCCTGCAGGCTCAGTGGGATGGATAGTATCTGAAGAAAGTTTTATGGATGGTATCGAAAATGTTCTGAGTTATTTCAAACTGAGAGCCAGTTATGGTCTCACAGGTAACTCGGGTATCCCTGATTATGCTCACCTGGCTCTTTATTCTGGTGTTAACTATGCAGGCCGCAATGGTCTTGAAGCAACACAGCTCGCCAGTAATGAACTGGGCTGGGAAACAACGGCACAGCTCGATATAGGTATTGATTTTGGTTTCTTGGCCAACAGGATAACCGGTGAGATAGATTATTATAATAAGCAGACAACTGATCTTCTACTTTATCGTACCCTGCCTTCAACATCTGGCTTCACAGGTGTGTGGAGTAATGTGGGAGAGCTTGAGAATAAAGGAGTTGAATTTGCACTGCATTCTAATAACATTACCGGATCATTCAAGTGGACAACCGATTTCAATATAGCCTTCAATAAGAATAAAGTATTGAATGTTGACGGACCTGAAATAACGCCCAATGGGCTAAACTATGTAATGGAAGAACAGCCCATAGGTGTTTGGAAAATGAGAGAATATGCAGGTGTCGATCCTGATAATGGTGATGCTCTTTATTATGTTGAAGAAGGGAGCGATGAAACAACAAATGACTATAACCTGGCCACGCCGGTGGTTATAGGATCCCCTAACCCTGACTTTACAGGTGGCCTGTCAAACCATTTTGAATACAAGGATTTTGACCTTAACATATTGCTGAGCTTTGTTTATGGAAATAAGATATATAACGGTGGAGGTATTTACCAATCAGCTAATGCCGACTGGTTTGATAATCAAACAGTTGATCAGATGAACAGATGGCAGGAACCTGGTGATATTACAGACGTACCTCAGGCACGTCTTGGAGACGGTAATGGTACACGTGAATCATCACGTTATCTGACAGATGGATCATACCTCAGGTTTAGGAATATTACCTTTGGTTATAACCTGCCTGACAATATCCTGAATCGAATTAAGATGAAGAGTGCAAGAGTGTTTATTGGTGTTCAAAACCTTATTACCCTGACAAATTATGAAGGCTGGGATCCGGAAGTTAATTACACCGGTACAAACAGGTCAACACAGACCCAGAACATAATACAGGGCTATGACTTTTATACTGCACCTCAGGCACGGACTTATTCTATCGGTATAAACCTATCTTTCTAAAACACTATAACTATGAATATTATGAAAAATAAAATATTTTACAGATTATTTTGGTTGCTTATTATACCGGTGATGATCTTTACATCATGTGATGAAAAGCTCGATCTGAAACCCAAGCAATCAATAGATGCAGGTACAACGCTTACAACGCCTGAAAATATCTTTGCCACCCTTGTGGGAGCATACCTGCAGGCACGTGATGCTGATATTTTCGGAAGTACCTTTAATGAATACAGTGAACTATTAGCTGCAAGTACCGACATGGTTTTTCTTGGTACCTATGATCAACCCCGTGAAATAATAAATAAGGAGATAGCTGTTACCAATTCATATATAAGAAATACATGGATTGAAGCTTATGAGCTTATAAATACCTGTAATACACTTATTGACCCAGAGATACAAGCTGTGCTCGATCCAGCCGATGCCGAAATGGTTGAGGGTGAAGCTAAATTCCTGAGAGGATGGGTATTGTTTGAAATGACAAGGCTATTTGGGTTGCCATATGAGCCGGGCCAGTCAAACAGCCAGTTAGGTGTGCCGATTGTCACTACGCCTACAAAAGATGTTAGTCATGCAATCAAAGTGGAAAGAAATACTGTTGATCAGTGTTATACTCAGGTATTAAATGACCTTATCGATGCCAGGGATCTGTTGCTGGAAGATAATGATGTATATGCTACCACATATGCTGCCAGTGCTGTCCTTGCAAGGGTATACCTGCAGATGAGCGATTTTACCAATGCAGCAACAGAAGCTAACAGGGTGATTGAATCGGGTTACTATTCACTCACAGAAGCTCCGCTTGATGCTTTTAATAATAATGCGGCAACAACCGAGGATATTTTTGCTCTTCAAAATAACGTAGCCAGCAATACTTCATGGCTGACTGTTATGTATGCCTCACTCAATGGTATGGGAAGAGGTGATTATGATATACAGCAGGTATTCCTCGATACTTTTGACCCTGCTGACCTCAGGGGAATGTACCAGGGAGAAGCTGAAATGGAGGATAGTTATACAATAACCAATATCACCAAGATGTATTATTATGGTGTTGGTGCCATATTGAACAATGGTGGTATTAATACATCCAAATGGGGCGATTATTATGCCAATATACCTCTTATCAGGCTTGCTGAGATGTACCTCGTTAGAGCTGAAGCAAATTTTGAATCCACTGGTCCACAGGTAGGACCTAATACACCACTGCAGGATATTAATATAATAAGGAACAGGGCTCTGGCTCCTGAGATTACAGGTCCTATAACACAGGATCAGATAAGACAGGAGAGATACTGGGAGCTTTGCTGGGAAGGACACAGGCTACATGATCTTAAGAGATGGGAGCTTGATATAGAGCCAGGTCTTGCTTATGATGCAGGCAACCTTATACTTCCTATTCCTTTCAGGGAAATGGAAGCCAACGACCTGCTGGTTCAGAATTCCTGGTATGTTTCTAAATAAAGTCCTGTCAAAATCTTAACTAAATAAAAGAGGCTCTCATTCCGGGGGCCTCTTTCTTTTGTGGAATAATGGAATAATAAAATAATGGATTTACAACCTCAACCTTTGCCTTAGCTTTAACCTTTGACTTAGCCTCTGTGATTTAAAGTATCACATTTATTTTTCCCAAACTTTTTGTTTGCCGATTACTTTATTAATCATATCTTTGCAGCCACAATTTTAATAAGTAAGAACATTAATGCGTATTTAATGGCAGTAAAAATCAGATTAGCTAGGAAAGGCCGCAAGAGAAAGGCCTTCTACCACATTGTGGTAGCAGATAGCAGAGCGCCACGGGATGGCCGATTTATTGAGAAACTCGGGGTTTATAATCCTGTTACAGACCCGGCAACTATTGAACTCGATTTCGATAAAGCACTGGGCTGGCTGCAAAAAGGCGCGCAACCTACTGATACATGTAGGGCTATCTTATCTTATAAGGGAGTAATGTTAAAGAAACATCTTCTCGAAGGAGTGCGTAAAGGAGCTTTTGATGAAGCTGAGGCTGAAAGAAGGTTCCAGGTATGGCTAAAGGAGAAAGAAGGAAAAATCGAGGCTAAGAAATCAGATCTGGAGAAAAGTAAGGAAGAGGATAAAAAGAAACGTCTTGAGACTGAGAAGAAAATAAATGAGGAGAGAGCTGAAGCGCTGGCTAAGAAAAGAGCTGAATTAGCTGAACAGGAATCTGCTGGTGAACAACCTGTTGAAGAGAAAAAAGCAGAGACTTCTGACTCTGCTGCTGAAAAAG
>DOZA01000078.1 GCA_003518245.1 Bacteroidales bacterium
ATCTTATGAACATCTGGTAGTTAATGGAAAGAAAACAGAAGCATACAGGGAAACATATAATAGCAGTACTATCTCATGGGTCAGGGTAATAGCTGGTGCAGGAGAACTAATGGTGGTTGAAATACCGGATTAAAACAGATTAACCCTTTTCACAGGCCTGTAGTATCTACTGTTGTGTAAAAGGACTATATTTACTATATGAAATTCGATGTCCAGGTATATGCTAAAAAGAGAACAGCAAGGCTGGAATATGCCGTTGACCTGGTGCTCGGTAATATACTCGGTCTTTCTTATATTATTACTGATTTGCCAGGTGATAATATACCCTTAATTAATTATTCTGATGACCGTTCGATTGGTGGTTTATTTATTCAGCCCGAGGGTATTCTTTTTGAAAAAGGTATAAGGGTCCAGGATATATGGATTGCTCATCTGGATGGCATCCCATTATTTTTTCAGCAGCCACCAGAGGCAGGCTTTCAACTGGATATTTTTTCTTTTGCCTTTTATATGGCATCGAGGTATGAGGAGTATTTAACACCAGTAAGAGATGAGAACGGTCGTTTTGCGGTTGAATCGAGCCTGGCCTACAAGCATAATTTTTTAGATCTACCTGTTGTCGATATATGGTCTCAACGGCTGGGCGTTACGCTGAAATTATTATATCCGGGTATTATTATTCCTGAAAAGAAATATGATTGTTTACTGACCATGGATATTGATAAGCCTTTTAAATATAAAGGTAAAGGTTTGTTGCGCAACCTGGGTGGTCTTATTAAAGATATTACCGGTTTTAATAATCCTGGTAATCGATTCAGATGTATGACAGGGTCCTGGAAGGATTCATATGATACTTATGACTATATAGATGATATTGCTGAAAGGTATAATTGCCACGTATTGTATTTCTTTACCATAGGAAATAAAGGTAAGTTCGACAAAAATGTCAACCCCAATAACAGGTGTTACAGGAAGCTTATAAAAAGGGTGGCCAGGAAGTATGATGTCGGTCTTCATGCTTCTTATGGTTCGGGTAACCAGCCCAAGATTATAGACAGGGAAAAGGAGAGGCTTGAAAGCATAACACAGCAGGAAATAACAAAAGTACGGGAGCATTACCTGTTGCTTACCCTGCCTCTTACTTATCATGCTGTTCAGGAAACGGGTTTTAAAAATGATTATACCCTGGGTTTCATACGTGAGACGGGCTTCAGGGCAGGTATTGCACGACCATTCAGGTTTTATGATCTGTTGAGGGATGAAACCAGTTCTCTGACACTTATACCTTACCAGTATATGGATATAACATATAATAAATATAAGAGGTATGATCCCTCAGAAGCTATTAAATCAGCAGGCAGCCTTATTAAAAGAACCATGGAGGTAGGAGGTCTCTTTGTAAGCATCTGGCATAATACATCACTTATTGATGATAATGAATGGGAAGGCTGGCGCCAGGTTTTTGAATATACATTGAAAGAGCAACAGGTGTCATCTATTAGCAGGAAGAAATAACAATTTTTGCTTACCCGTCAGTTAATAACCGTATTCAGATATTCAAATCAGATAAATTCCAGCTCCTCGTCATGATCTGTTTCAGTTATAATGCCATTTTCACATTTTACTGTCCTGGCAATATATTTTTTAAGAAGGGTGTAGTTATGTGTTGCAAAAACCACTGCCCTTCCATTTTTGCTTATGTCTTTCAGGATCTTAATTATATTCTCAGATGTTTCCGGGTCAAGATTACCGGTTGGTTCATCGGCCAGGATAATATCAGGATCATTAAGCAAAGCCCTGGCAATGACTACCCTTTGTTGCTCTCCTCCAGATAACTGGTGTGGCATCTTGTATCCCTTGGTACCAAGCCCTACCTTTTCGAGTACCTGTCCAATCCGTTCATCTATCTCCGGCTTGTTTTTCCATCCTGTAGCCTTTAGTACAAATTCAAGATTTGAATATACTGACCTGTCTGTCAACAGCTGGAAATCCTGGAACACAATACCCAGTTTTCTTCTTAAAACAGGAATATCCTTTTTACGCAAACTGGTAAGATCGAATCCAGTAACCATTCCTTCTCCCTCTTTAAGAGGCAATTGTGCATTTATAGTTTTTATAAGGCTGGTTTTACCACTTCCTACCTTACCTATTAGATAAATGAATTCACCCTTCTTTATCTCAAGGTTTACATCACTCAATACCAGGTGATCCTGCTGATATATATTGCAGTTCTTTAATGAAATCGTAGTGTCCAGAGGCATATTGTTTTCCTGCATATTTTCTTAAAGATAAAAGACAAAAGTACAAAGACAAAAGTAAAAAGTAAAAAGTAAAAAGTTGAGGCGAAGCCGAAACCCTGACTGAGCTTTGCGAATGTCATGGTAAAAAGTAAAAAGTCGGAGTGAAGTCCGCCTTTGCCGGAGGCTACGGCGGACGAAGCGGAAACACCGGCTGAGCGCATCGTAGATGCAAACCGTAGCGTACGGAGTGAAGGCGGGGGAAAGACTCATTATAAACCACTTTAACAATTAACACGGCTATGTTGAAAAAATCAATAATAAACACCAGTAACGAGCGTTTTATAGTTGTAAATTAGCAAAAACCGTTTAAGGAGGTTTGCTAAGTATAAATAATTCATTATAAAATATTTAAATAATATACTCAGACAGAGTATACTGGTAGTATGAATAAATATATGAATAGTAAAATACATATTAAAAGGTTGATCATTATTACAACAACCCTGATATGTTCTTTCTACACCATTCTGGCTCAGAAGCCTGAACCGTACATGATGGAATTGTCTGACTTTGCAAGGGGTAAGGAACTGTTCGAAAAAGAGAAATATGCTTCAGCACTGCATTTTTTCGATAATGTTGTTGAGAAGTATGACGATATCTCGGGTGATAAGGTTGAAGCTGAATATCTTGCAGCCTTATCATCCATAAGGTTGTATAACTGGGATGCTGAATACCGGATAAACAGGTTCGTTAACACACATCGTGATAACCCGCTTTTAAATGAAGCATATCTTGAACTTGCCGATCATTTTTACCAGTCAAAAAATTACCGGCGGGCAATAAAGTATTATGAGCTGGTCGACAGGCTTGAATTGAATGATGAACAGCTGCCGGCATACTTTTTTAAAACGGGATATTCTCATTTTATGGATGGAGATAGGAAAAGAGCAATGCTTTTCTTTTCCGAGATAATGGATATAGATACCGAATACAGCCGGCCGGCTATTTATTATTTCTCATACATAGCCTATGATGAGGAGATGTACCGAACAGCCTATGATGGTTTTTTAAGGTTAATGGGTGACGAGTCGTTTGGTCATGTTGTTCCTTTTTATATTGTACAGATAATGTATATACTGGAAGACTATGATGGTATACTGGAAATAGCCCCCCGGATTATTGATGCTGCTGGAGAAGACAGAAAATCAGAGATGTACAGGCTTATAGGAGATGCATATTTCAAGAAGGGTGATTACCGCTCGGCAGCCCTGAACCTGGAAGAACATTTGAAATTAGCTAAAAGAACAGGGAGAGAGGGTACATACCAGCTGGCATTCTGTTATTATAAGGCGCAGGAAAATGATAAGGCTATAAAGCTTTTCCAGGAAGTTACAAAGAGGCGTGATGAATTAAGTCAGAATGCATATTATCTCCTCGGAGATTGTTTTATTAAGAAGGATCAGAAAAAACTTGCTCAGGCTGCTTTCTCATCAGCTGCGAAGATGGACTACGACAGGGATATAAAGGAAGAAGCACTTTTTAATTTTGCAAAGCTTACCTATGAAACAACATATTCACCTTTTGGTGAAGTGATCAGGTCTTTCCAGGAATATATTGAGCAGTTTCCAGGTTCGGAACATGTAAAAGAAGCATATGATTACCTTGTGTCTGCATATATGAAAGTGAAGAATTACAAGGCTGCCATACAATCACTTGACCGGATTACTTATAAGGATGAGAGACTGGAAAGGGCAAATCAGAAAGTGGCCTTTTTCAGGGGGCTGGAACTGTATAAAAACCTAGACCTGAATTCTGCCGTGGGTATGTTTGATAAGTCACTTCAATACGGTAAGTATGATCGTGAAATAAGGGCAAAGACTCATTACTGGAAAGGAGAATCATTATACAGGTTAAATGAAACAGATAGGGCCCTGGAAGAATACCAGGAGTTTATGGGTATTCCAGGTTCTTCATCACTGGAAGAATACAGTATGGTATCATATAATATGGGATATATACACTATAATAATGGTGATTATGCTGAAGCATTAAGGTGGTTTAAGAAGTATGAATCAGGATCAAAAGGCAGCACCGGTAAACTTATTACTGATACATATAATCGTATTGCTGACTGCTATTATATTAGTACTGACTATAAACAGGCTATTAAATATTACGATAGGGTAATAGCTAACCCGGCTACAGGTACTGATTATGCATTATTCCAGAAGGGCTTTGCGTTGGGACTTATGCATGACCAGAATTACAAGACGCGGGTACTGACAACACTGATCAATGACTACCCGAATTCAATACTTATACCGAATGCCCTTTTCGAAAGAGGAAGAGCTTATGTAGGTCTTGAAAATGATAATCAGGGGGAAAAAGATTTTATGGAGATAATAAACTCTCACCAGAATTCGGTTTTTGTCCCGAGAGCCATGGTACAGCTGGGATTACTTTATTATAACAGGGGTGAGAATGATAAGGCAATTAGCAGGTTCAAAGAGGTTATAGAAAAATTCCAGTCGACACCGGAAGCGCGCAATGCCCTTACCGGACTGAAAAATACTTACGTGGATATAAACGATGTGGAATCATATTTTGCTTATGTTAAGAATCTTGAGGGGTATGGTGATGTCAGTTCAAGCGAAAGGGACAGCCTGCTGTATATATCAGGAGAAAACCTCTATATTGCAGGTAATTGCGACAGGGCCAGCCAGGTTTTCAGGAGCTATCTTTCAGAATTTAAACAGGGAAGCTTCAGGTTGAATGCCTGTTTTTATCTTGCTGAATGCCTGGTTGCTTCCGGTAATACAGACGAGTCACTGAAATACTACCTAGAGGTTTCACAAACACCCAATAATCCATTCCTTGAAAAAACATACGAATCATTATCAGGTATTTATTACCTGAAAGAGGTATACGACAGTTCTTATTATTATTATTATGAACTTGAAAAAGCAGCCGAATTGCCCGGTAATGAGCTGAAGGCAATAGTTGGCATGATGAAGTCGGCCTATAATATGGGGGATGCTGAAAAAACGATCATTTCATCCAGGGTACTCATGGAATCTGATATGGTTACTGAAGAACTTGCCAGGGAAGCCAGCTTTATGAGTGCTAAATCAAATTATGCCCTGGGTAATTATGACCGCGCATTGATTGATTTCAGACGGGTGGCCGTAGAAGTTACATCAAGCGAGGGGGCTGAATCAAAATATCGTGTAGCACAAATACTGGTGATGAAAAATAATATGGATGATGCTGAAGATATTATTTATGAGTTTATTGATCAGAGCACACCACACCAGTACTGGATGGCACGAATGTTTATACTGCTTGCTGATATAAGCCTAAAGAAAGGTGATGAGTTTCAGGCCAGGGCAACATTACAGAGCCTGAAAGATTATTACCAGGAAGAAGATGATGGAATTCTGGATGAAGTAAATGCTAAACTGGATGAGCTGAACCGGGAAAATGAAATGAGTGCAGACACTCTGAATATTAATGATATTTAATACAATCTGTAAGTTATGAATATAAGATTATTATCATATATTATTTTACTGCTCATGTTAATGCCTGCAGGTTTGAATGCACAGAGAGGGCAGAAGGAGATACGCCGTGAGGTAACTCTTTATAATCCTTTTAAGCCTTCACTTAAAAAAGCCAGTAAAATAAATTTCCTACCGCAAATAAGCGATACCACTGTGTCAGCTCCGGAATTTCGTTATACTATAGATGCTAAGCCGTTTATGCCAGGGTATGAAATAAGATCGATTAGTGCTGCACGTTTGCAGCCTGATCCTCTACCAAAACTGTATAAAGGATTTCTGAACCTCGGGATTGGTAATTATTTTTCACCGATTGCAGAAATAAGCGTATCAAGTGATCGTTCACGGAAAAGTAATGTCGGACTGTATTTGGGTCATGAATCAAGCTTTGGTAAACTGAAAATCAATGATGCTGTGAAAGTTTATGGCGGATATATGGATAACACCGGAAAGTTGTTTGTAACAAAATTTCTCAGGCGTGCAGCAATAAGTGCCGACATTAATATTAATCATATGAGGAGATATGCA
>DOZA01000168.1 GCA_003518245.1 Bacteroidales bacterium
CGCAAAGACCTTTTCCTTATCTATGAAGGGGAGGTGGAGCTGTTCAAGAAGAATATCTACCAGGAAGAAAAGCGGCTGTCATACTTCACCAGGGGCGATTTCCTGGGAGAAGGAAGCTGGGCCAGCGACAGCAGGCATTCAACCAGCGCCAGGGCTACGGAAAAAACCCGGGTCCTCCTGGTAAAAAAGGAATACTTTATCCAAAACGGGACATCTGCCCTCAAGATATTCTCTAATGTGGCACAGGTCATCTCACGCAGAATGCGCCATGCCAATAACCGCATGGTGAACGTGGCCGCTCAGTATGAGGCAGGGAAAACACGCCACGAGCATGATCTGCTGGGTTACAGGAACGTATCAGACCAGGCATATTATGGCATTCAGACCATGAGGGCTATAGAGAATTTCAATATAAGCGGTATAACACTGAATTTCTACCCCGTGCTGGTGGAAGCCCTGGCAATGGTTAAACAGGCCGCGGCAAAAGCCAACCACGATCTGGGCCTGCTGGAGGATAATATAGCCAATGCAATAATTACCGCCTGTACTGAAATACAAAACGGTAAATACCAGTTTCATTTTGTTGTAGATATGATACAGGGAGGAGCCGGCACATCCACCAATATGAATGCCAACGAAGTGATAGCAAACCGTGCCCTGGAAATATTGGGAAGGAGAAAAGGGGAATATGAATACTGCCATCCCAATAACCATGTTAACCTTTCGCAATCAACCAACGATGCTTACCCAACAGCAGTAAAAATTGCACTCTATAATAATAACCTTACCCTTATAAAAGCCTTAAAAGAGCTTATCATATCCTTTAAGAAAAAAGGGGATGAATTTAAGGATATACTGAAGATGGGGCGCACCCAGCTTCAGGATGCCGTACCCATGACCCTGGGCCAGAGTTTTAATGCCTGGGCCACCACCCTGGAGGAAGAGGTTAAGAGGCTCGGGGAAAATGTACGGCTATTCCTCGAGATAAACATGGGTGCCACTGCTATAGGAACAGGCATAAACTCCGATCCTGACTATGCGGATAAGGTGGTCATGCACCTTCAGGAAATTACAGGGCTTGATTTAATAAATGCAGAAAACCTGGTGGAAGCAACACAGGACACAGGAGCCTTTGTAATGTATTCATCGGCCATAAAACGCCTGGCTGTAAAGCTTTCCAAGATATCAAATGACCTGAGACTATTATCATCAGGCCCGCGTACCGGCATAAATGAGATCAACCTGCCACCCATGCAACCCGGCTCATCAATAATGCCCGGCAAGGTAAACCCCGTTATACCTGAAGTAGTAAACCAGATTGCCTTTAAGGTAATAGGCAACGACCTTACCGTCACCCTCGCTGCCGAGGCCGGGCAGCTTGAATTAAATGTTATGGAGCCGGTAATTGTGCAGAGTATCTTTGAGTCGGTGGAGATGTTGAAAAGCGGAATGCTGACACTGAAACACAGGTGTATTGATGACATTACAGCCAACAAGGAAAGTTGTTTGGAGATGGTACAGAACAGCATCGGCATTATAACGGCCCTGAACCCCGTGCTGGGATATGAAACATGCTCCGCCCTGGCCAAAGAAGCCCTCGAAACAAACAGTGGGGTATACGAGCTATGTATCAAAAAAGGATTGCTTTCAAAGAAGGAACTGGATAAGATACTGAGTCCTGAAAGAATGATACAACCTCAGAAAATGAAATAAATAATATAAACCAGCCCTGGTACAATTACTCTTACCAGGAGAGCATCGGCCGATATCGACTAACGAGGTACGTTCTCTGGCTGCCTATTGCTAAATACTGTTGTTTTCAGGGTATCCCTGAACTCTTTGTTAAAAGAATAGCCTGAAAAGAAAGCAACTCCTCCGGCCCCTTTTTCTCTTGCAATACTGATCTCCTCAATAAGTAACTCTTTTGTGATCTTATTGTGTGTGGTAGCAACCCCAATACCCGGATAAACAGCACAATCATTACCGGATAGTTCTACAGCACGGGCAACATAATCCCCGAATAACTCACTGTTATTGGTATATAACATCGGACACACGAAATCCACACTGCCTTCCTCTATCCAACTGTCCCAGCCCTGTCCCGTCAATATTTGTGCACTCGCATAATCGGGAAATACATCAGCTCCCAGAAGTATATTTTTACCTGACCTGTCTATTGTCTCACGAATCTCTCTGAGTAAAGCCGTAACCTGGTCAGCATTCCATTTAATCCATTCACACCATATCATACTGCCACAGTTATGAGCAACTTCAACAGGAGAATAGCCAAATTGTTGTTTAAACCTGCTGCAGGTAATGCTGTCATAACTAAACTGCTGGTTAACAGGAAAACGCAGATAATCAAGGTGAATACCATCAATGTCGTAGTCAAGTGCCTTTGTTATTTTACACATCCAGTAATTCCGTGCACCCGGAATTGTTAGATTAAGGTTTGGGTATATTGTACTATCCAAACCATGTATAAGCCATTCAGGGTGATCTTTTATTTCATCTTCTATCTTAACTTTATGTCCCGGACAAAAAACCGGATGTATTTTAATCCCACACTTATGACCTTCATCAATCAATATCTGCAGGTAATCCCATCCCAGGTCATGTTGTTCCATTAAGGTATTATAGCAAAACAGGTTGTTTACTCCAATCTCTTTGTAGGAGTTGAACAGATCAATGATCCCTGATCTGGCAATTTTCTCACTTTTATCGAACACTCCCTGATGCAGCCATATTGCCCTTAACTCTTCATTATTGATATCCTGGTCATTATTGAATTTACAACTGACAATGATAATAATAAAAACGATCGTGGTAAGGCTGAATATTTTGTACCGGGTTAATTTAACTATTTTCATGATAGTGTTATTATGGTTACGAATTCAAATTATCAGGATAGAAGTTGAGGTATCAATTTAGCAATAATTTATTGTTTTCATATTTCACATAGGTTTCATTTTCGTTATTTCATCAGAAAATCAGTAACAAAAAGGTCAACTCTATTCGGGCATAAAACCCGAACACAGAACGCGGACCCCGGAACCCTAACACCTAGCTCATTACGGTAAAAACCGTAACCACTATACACCATATACTTATTCCGTTAATAAAAAGCAGTTCTGAAACACCGTTTAAACCGTTTTTAATAACAGACCATAATGTAACCAGCACTACTCCGGCTACTATTACCAGCCCACTTACTCCTAGCACTGGCAGTTCTTCCAGTATGGCAATATGAAAAGTTATTATCAGGGCAGGCAGCATGATGAAGACAAGTAAAGCCATGAGATTATGCAATATTCTTTGCAGGCTTTTACCAAGATTTTTGAAACTGATTGGCTGCATATTATGAGGTAGGAAAGCAAGGCTCACCAGAAATATTGCTGCATAATCGGCATAATTAAGCAGGTCTTCCCGTGCATGAAGATCGTAAAACTCAACCAGCAGGCGGAAGAATAACAGGCTTGATAAAGCCATGGCAAACATCATTCTTTTATAACCCCTGAGATATACCCTGCCATATATTCTTTTATTGCTCAGGTAGCTGATAGTCCATTTCCTCAGGTCAATCTTGGTATGTCTCAGCGTTTTCCTGAGGGTATGCGGCAGGAAGCCAGCATAGATAAATCCTGTTAACAGTACACCTAGTTTTATCAACATAGCATGTAAAAATACAAAAAAAATATTCCCTTTCCGCCCGTCTGTTTACCGTTTTACATATACTTTGTTTTAGACAATTCGTCTGATTGCTTTCGTATTATTTCTTAATTTTAATGTTGGAATAAATGGTCTGGCTGAGATGGCAAAGACAGCAGATGGAAAATATTATAATAAATCATTGCGATGGCAGGATTGTAACTATGGCTCTAATGGTGCATACTTTATCACTATAAATACATACCAGAGAAAGAAATTCTCCGGACAGGTTAAAAATGGTAAAATCCTCTTATCAGAAATTGGTAAAATCGCAAGAGATGAATGGCTACGAACAGCTTCAATACGCCCCGAATTAAATCTGTATCTTAATGATTTCGTAATAATGCCTAATCATTTTCACGGAATTATTGTGATACGATGTAAATGCGCCAGGACCACCTTCGCTGGCGCGGATCTCCAGATCCGTGCCGCAGGATTTCGTCGAGCTCACAGCCCTCATTTGCTATCGCAAACTCACGCTGTTCGGTTCCAGATCCGTGCCATGCTTCGGTGGACAAAGCCTGACGCATCTACTGGATCGTTTCCATTGACAAAGGGTAAAAAATTCGGACCCCAACGCAATAATATACCCTCAATAATCCGGGGCTTAAAATCCGCTGTTATGATAAGGGCCCGAAAAATTGATCCCTCATTCAAATGGCAACGCAGTTACTACGACCATGTTATCCGCAACCCCTTGGAATACCGTCTAATAAAAAACTACATTCTTGAAAATCCATTGAAATATAACTGCTAAATGGCTAAAGTTCATCTTGTATCCTCCTGAATTTGTGCCTCGATTGTTTTGTCATAGGTTTAGTAAATTTAATGTATTAATTTTAACTAAACCTCTGGTCTGGGATTCAGTGAGTATTATAATAATATATTAGTTGACGGAGGTGTTGTTAATCCTATTCCCTTAAATCGTGTTAAGCGAATAGAAGGAGATATTTTAATTGCTTCTTTAGTAAATGCGAGTATCCCTTATGATAAGCCGGTGTTAAACAGAAAAGATGAAAAAAGNNAAAAAGTCAAAGAATTTAAAAATAAATTAAATGGTATATTGCCAAAAAGCAGTAAAACGAAACTAAATTATTTTACATTATTAAATAAATCAACCGGTTTACTTACTCATAGTTTATCACTTATGAATATCGAAAAATACAAACCTGATATTCTAATAAACATTTCACGTCATTCAGGAGGAACATTTGATTTTTTCAAAGCTGAAGAACTAATAGAAGCAGGCAGGCTGACTGCAAGAAATAGTATCAACGATTATAAAACCAGACTCCTATGATCCAAACAGAAAATAGAATAGTAATAATAAGAGAAAGAATCGAGAATATTTACAAATATCTTCATCGGCATAAAGAATATTTAAACAGGCTAAATGTTTTTCCTGTTCCTGATGGTGATACCGGCATAAACATGTTTTTGACCATGAAGTCAGCAGTTGAGGCAGTAGATAAGTCGGAGGATACCTCTGCAGCCGCTATCTGTGCTTTGGCAGCCAGAGGAGCTCTTCTAGGAGCCAGAGGCAACTCTGGCGTTATCCTCTCGCAA
>DOZA01000352.1 GCA_003518245.1 Bacteroidales bacterium
GGACTGGGGGGGTCAATCAATATAAGCAATACTGCTGACTGGAATAATAAAATATCAGGTAAATATATGCAGGGTATAGGTAGTTATAAAAGTTATGATGAGTTCATTCAGTTTAATACAGGTAACAAAAAGATACAATCAAAAACCAGGATCTATCATAATTATTCAAGAAATGATTATACATTCATAAACAGGGGGATAGGTAATATAGATCCCCTGACGGGAAATATAATCAACCCGGTGGATACCAATGATAATGCCGATTACAGGAAATATGGACTGCTGCAGGAAATATATTACAGGCCCGGAAGCAGAGATTTCCTGTCAGTTAAATACTGGGGTCAACAGGCTTTCAGAACTATACCCAGGGCAACCAGTTATGAAGGACCTGATAATTCCAATTTTAACAACCAGACGGATACTGATCACAGGATCATGAGCAGATGGAAACACTTTTGGGATAAAAGCAGGCTGGAGCTACAAAGCGGATTTTCATTCAAAGAATTGGATTATTTTCTGAAGAATATTGTTTATGGAATGGGTTATATACCTGTGATATACTCCGAAAGTACGCAATCAGGCTTTACGAATAATGCAAGCTATATATTGGATAAAGAAAATAATTACTCATTTAAAGCTTCACTTGATGCAAACTTCTACAGTGTATGCACACGAGATTCTGTTAAAAAAACAGGTTATAATGAACAAAGAACAGAATTGTCAGGTTTTGTATCCCTGCATAAACAATTTGGAACCCGTCTTAACATTAACCTGATGTTGCGTCAGGACATTATCGATAATAACTATATTCCCCTCATACCCTTCCTGGGTTTTGATTATCTGTTAATTAAAGACAAAAGCCTGATACTGAAAGGAAATATAGCGGGTAATTATCTCCATCCATCACTTAATGACCTCTACTGGGAACCTGGAGGAAACCCTGAACTTCAACCAGAAAAGGGATACAGCTATGAGCTGGGTCTGGAATATTCAACCAGTTATAGCAGACACAGTTTGAAAACAGAGTTGACAGCCTACCGCTCGGATATAAATAACTGGATAGTCTGGATACCCAGCTATAAAGGTTACTGGGAACCGAGAAACATAAATAGTGTAATAGCAAAAGGAATTGAAATAAATGCCGTGATCAATGGCAATATTGGTCAGTTTGAATACAGGCTCTCAGGCACTTATGCATATACCAGCTCGGTGAATTATGGAAATAAGGATGTATGGGGTGATGAATCATATGGTAAGCAGCTTGTTTATGTACCACTTCATTCGGGAAATATACTGGCAAAAATTGTATACCATGGATTTTCCATATCGTGGCAGCATAACTCATACAGTGAGAGGTATACAACTTCAAGTAATGATATTAGCCGCAGGGACTGGCTTTACCCCTATTTTATGAATAACCTGGTCATTGGCAAGGAAGTGAAAACTGAAAAATTAATTATGTCGGCAGAGATAAAGATAAACAACCTCTTTGACGAAACCTATCACTCGGTTCTGTACAGACCAATGCCGGGCAGAAATTATATGCTGCTTTTAATGATTAAGTTCTAGAATAAATGCAGAAAGCGATAATATATATAATAACAGTTTTAACAATACTTCTCTACTCATGTATGAAGGATGATGAGCTATGGTTGACAGACAGAACAGCCACGGAATCATCAACTAAAGGAGTATTTATTATTAATGAGGGTAATTTTATGTATAATAACGCCTCACTGTCATATTATGATCTTGAAAAAGATAAGGTTTACAATGATATATTCTTCAACACAAACGGGCTGCCACTGGGTGATGTTGCCTTATCGATGGAGATAAGAGACAGCCTGGGTTATATAGTAATTAATAACAGCGGTAAGATAAATATTATTAATATAAATACTTTTAAATACACTGGTAAGATAACCGGGCTTGCCTCGCCAAGGTATATACATTTCATAAGCGATGAAAAGGCTTATGTCAGCGACCTGTATTCCAGGTCTGTGTCTATTGTTGATCCGGTCATCCGTGAAGTAACAGGGTTAATTACTGTAAACAATAATGATAGTGAGTTTTACCAGCACACTACTGAGCAGATGGTACAATATGGAAGATTCGTTTTTACTAACTGCTGGAGCTATGATAATAAGATTCTTGTCCTTGACAGCCAATCGGATGAGCTGATTGATTCAGTGGAAGTAATTATCCAGCCCCGATCTATTATTATTGACCGGTTCAGTAAATTATGGGTACTCAGTGATGGCGGATTTGATGGCAATCCGTATGGATATGAAGCCCCTGGACTTATCAGGATAGATGCAGAAACAAGAATGGTAGAAAAGATTTGGAAATTCACTAAAGGTGATTACCCAACATCATTGAAAATAAACGGGTCCGGGGATACCTTGTATTTTATCAACAGACACATTTACAGGATGCCTGTTTATTCTAATGATGAGCCTGAGTTGTTTATTGAAAGTCTTTATACTGAATCAAAGGGAGGATTTTACAGTCTTGGAATTGATCCTAATACTTCCGAAATTTACATTGCCGATGCCATAGATTATATACAGAGAGGTCTTGTATACAGGTACAGACCTGACGGCATGGCTATTGATACTTTCAGGGTAGGTATAATACCCACTTCATTTTGTTTTAAATAAATATTTCCCGTAATGAAAGGATATATACATGTTTATACAGGTAATGGTAAAGGGAAAACAACCGCTGCTTTCGGAATTGCCCTGAGGGCAGCAGGTGCCGGAAAAAAGATATTTATAGCCCAGTTTGTTAAGGGTAAAATATATTCGGAGGTTGGAGCCCTGGATAAATTCCTGCCACAAATAAAACTTGTTCAGTATGGCCGCGGCTGTTTTATTGTCAGGGAACCTGTTAATGATGATATTGAAGCAGCCAGGAGAGGACTTGCAGAAACAGGGAAAATTATCAATGAAGGAAACTATGATATGGTTATACTTGATGAAGCATGTATTGCCCTGTACTATAATCTTTTCAGCACTGATGAACTGATAGATATACTCAAAAAGAAGAATGAGGAATGTGAAATAATAATAACCGGGAGATATGCTCCTCAGGAACTTATAGATTATGCTGACCTGGTAACCGAGATGAAAGAAGTAAAGCATTATTATTCATCCGGTGTTAAAGCCAGGGAAGGAATTGAGTACTGATTTATTTGAAATTAAGGCTAATTTTTTGTAACTTATTGAGGTGTAAAGGTTAGGGGAAATGCTTGCTCATACAGAAATACATACGCATGCCGAGGTACTGAGTATATACCAAAACATTAACAGGTATTTCAATTATCTTATGTATGTAACCTTGCTGGTATTCATACTCGGTATATTGACCTATGGCCAGTCTTTTTCTTTTCGCGAGCATGCACTCAGTCATTTCGGACGTATACATACGCAGGACGGCAGTCCAAATACCCTTTCGGTTTTTATTTACGGTACTGGTATGTTAATCAGCTCTGCCATATGTTTTAAGCTTAGCCGTTTATCAGAGGAGAATATAAGCCATAATTTGCTGAGAATCACTGCTGTCGGTTATATATTACTCATTACACCCTGCGATGTTGTGAATACTATACAATCCATTGGCGGAGCCTTGGTAATAGGTTCGCTCTGGTTACTGGCAGTAATCGAGTTTCACCAGCTGCTAAATTATACACACAGGAAAAGAATTTATCTCTATCACCTTTTACTGCAGGGTACAATGCTTCCCTATGCTTTCCTATATGCTTTCGGATCTTCGTTATGCCCTATGGTTCAGAAATTTGCATTTGCAGGGTTGATGATAAGCCTGAAACTGATGATGTTAGAAGAAAAGAAAGGCGTGGTTGGGGAGGGAGGATAGAGTAGAATTTGTTCAATTTACAACATTCCAATAAAGTAATATTCCGTTCTTAGTAAAAAAACAAGAAGAAAACAGGTAATAATATACCTATCCCTACCAGGATAGCACCGCGGCGGGTTATGCCATTCTTACCTTTGATAATGAAAAGGCCTGTTATTGTAACCAGTATAAGTGAGATACAAAAAACATCACTGAACCATTTCCACCATTTCCCCGGATTATAATGCAGAAAGTTGAACTGGTAAAATAATGGTCTTTTACTTATCCTTTCAACATATCCCTCGCCTGTCACTGTATTGACAATAGCAGAACCACCTACCAGGAAAAGTGTTAATTTATCTCCTGTGGGATAGTATGAAGTTTTGAAGTTTTTTGTCTCACCCATATCTTCAAGGAGTTGATATATTTTTGCATCATTGCTTGAATCCCTCGTAAAATGAATATCCGTTGTAAAATTTCGCTGATCAATTATATAATTTGAATTCCAGTCGTGTTTATGATTCAATGCTATCCCGGAAACAGCATAAATAATTGTCATACCAGCAATCAGGTAACCTATATCCCTGTGGGTTACCCTGTTAAGTTTTCTTAGCTTCATATTATTCAATTAAAAAAGGCCAGGCATAGCCTGACCTTCACAAAAATAAAAATATTCTTTTATTTAACCTTATGATCCCTATAATTAAGTACCATATCTGCCAGAACAGGTTGTTTGGCTATAGCTTCTTCTGTTTCACATGCCTCTCCTTCTTCATCTCCTTTATGCTCTTTTTCCATGTCTGCACCCGTTTCAATTTTCTGAAATATTCCTGTAACATAGATCTCGCTACCAAGCAATTCCATCGGGAATTTAGGCACTTCTTCGCCGGCTGATATAAATAACCTGATATCAGGATCTTCACCTACTATATGCATTTTCTTACCACTGTGTTTACACACATGAACCACCTTACCCTCAAGAGTGATTTCCTTACCTATAAAATTATCAGGATCTTCAATAAGGTTCACAAAGGTTATTTCGGCTTTTTCAATTTTACTCTCAGTTGTTGAATTTTCTTTATCTCCTGTATTACCACATGCAGCAAAAATAACTGCGATAATTGCGGGCACTAATATTCTTTTCACCATAATTTTCTGATTTATTGGTTTATTTATTTTTTCCGCTTGCGAATATAAGAAGAAAATATTGAATGATAATGGATGAAAATGTGCTAAATATCATAAACAAAGAATATTATAAATAGCCGGGGAGAAAGGTTCTGGTTCATTCTTAATATCCCCGGCTATACGGTCAGGTATCTGAATTATATTCCAGTATATCGCCAGGCTGGCAATCAAGGATATCGCAAATACTGTTAAGGGTGGAAAACCTTATAGCTTTTGCCTTGCCTGTCTTAAGCACAGAAAGGTTAGCCATGGTAAGTCCAACTTTTTCAGACAGCTCGGTGAGGCTCATCTTACGACGTGCCAGCATGAGACTTCATATTACCGGTTATCTCAATTGTTCCCAGATGAAGATCGTTGGCGATAAATATTTTGACCATGTAATCGTAAACATGCCAGAAGAACCAGAATCCCAGAAGACTAAAGGCGAGTATATGTAATCTCTTTATGTTTTTTGATTCAAAAATCACACCCCTGTTAACACTCCATATGAACTTTCTGAAAATAAACAACATAAAATACATTGCTGCTATAACTAGTAACAATACTACCACAAATGGCCTGGCTATTCCCAGAGGCGTTCCGGGAAACATTATATCACCATAGGTCTCAACAACTCTTACTTCGGTTGAAAAATGATCCTTAATCATTACTCCGTCAATATCAGTATTGAAAGAAACAGGAAGGTTAACCTGCAACTGGAGATCATTCCCAAAATGGTTAATGAATACCAGAACAGCAATTACCACAGCCAGAAGGGTCACCATATTAAAAAGCCAGAAAATAACCTCATTAAGTATAAATAGCACAGATTACGTATATTGAAGCATATTACGCAGATTGAGAGGTATGCGAAAAGACAATGCGAATATGATGCGAAGGTGCGAGCAGTTATTAATAACCCATATTTCGAAGGATAGAGAGGTATCTTTTCTTGTGTGGCATAGGGGATGATTTGAAATCAGAGAGGAGGCTGTTTAATTCATCATTCCTGTTATTGGCTTCAAGCAGTTCTACAAGATTAAGATATACCGACCCGGTGAGTGCATGTCCTGAAGATTGAAGCTTCGGCATAAGATTAGTGAATATATTTATTGCCTCCTCAGGAT
>DOZA01000355.1 GCA_003518245.1 Bacteroidales bacterium
TAACAGTGCAGCCAGGCTGATTATTTGCTTTATTCTATTCATAAACTAAAAAAATCACCAGGTAATAAAAAGATATAAACGAAATTAATTGGCTAAATTAAGTGTTTTAAAATTACTTGCAAGATCCATCTGCCGCATAATGATAGTCTTTTGAAAATATTAATACTTGGTAAACCTGCCATGGTAATAGCGACCATAACTATCAGATACAGCTAATACATAAAAACCAGGGGGTAATGATGAAATATTTATTTCCAGCTTATTTTCTTCAGTACTTAAATCCTTAAGCTCCAGCACCTGCAGACCGGAGTTGTTAAAAATACGAATCCTTAGTTTTTGTCCACTGAATTTTGCAGCACTGATAAATAATTGATCCCCGGCAGGCACAGGCCATATTTTTATTTCCTCTTCCATCTCTGTTCTACCTGATGAAGAAGCTCCCAATAACCTCACTGTAATATACTTCTGTTCCATATTCTCATTAACAATACTGCTCACCGTTTTTGTTTGATAACCCTCGGCATAAACAGTCAGGATCCAGGTGCCGGGGCTTAGCATTCTCGCGAAGCTGCCATTTAAGGAATCTGAGTAAATATGCGAACTGTCTTTATCGTGCCCCTGAATATATATTTTAGCCTCAAGGAATTCACCGGTATCATTATCTACTACCTTACCATGTATTCCGTAAAATGCATTTTCCAGGTACCCCATAAACGACCTGTAATTATATTCCCAGAGTAATGGTAGCTGTGCAGCAGGTGTTTGTTTTGTAATATCCAGTTCAACTGTTACCTCCCTTCCCTGTAGCTCATATGTGACAAAATCCTGCCTGCCGCCATACACTATATACCAGACAGCACCTCTTACAACACCATTATCGTAAGAATCCATATATGCTGACACCGAATGGTTATGTACTGTATCAGCATACCTCCTGCAGATATTATAAAACCATACACTGTCGGCATGTGTTTTTGACAACCACCTGTCCCATGGATAATTAACCACCTCAAAGCCTGAATGGAAATTTGCTGACATCACAAAATTCCTGCTTCTCATAAAATCTATCATGGCCATATTCTCAACATCAGGCACAATATACGGAGCCATAGGATCCGGGAAGTTCCTGTTAAGATCTGTCCCATTTGCATTTGCCCTTGTAGGGTAACTTATTGTATCTCCATCATGGTATGTCCCGTCAGGGTTAGACAGCGGGTTTATCCATATCTCAAGACTGTCAACAAGAGCCTGCTCAAGTCCCCCGTTATCGGCATTCATCAGAAGATGTTCAGCCAGCCTCAGCATAAGGACAAAACCCTGCAATTCATCCCCATGTATATTTGATGTATAAAAGACTTCCGGTTCGTCCTCGTCTTCATTAACATTATCAGATATTTTAAGTGCCAGTATAAGCCTTCCTTCAATGCTTTCACCTATTGTATCAACCCTGCAAATAAAAGGATAGTCAGCAGCCAGCTTATGTACTATTGTATCGTACTGTGGGTAGGTGGGATAAACATCCCAGTTCATAGCTTCCTCAACAGAAAATGCCGAGGTTACAGATTTTTTTTCTTCAACAGGTACTATTTTATAATCCAGCTGCAAGGAAAGGAATGTATTAATATCTTTTTCAGATATAACGCAGTATACTGTGCTGTCTATAACCCTTGATACTGACAGCATCCTTCCTGTTCTGGTTAACTCATCAAAACCGGGATAAGAGAAAAATATTTCAGCCTGACCGTATTTTGCTACCTGCTCAGCCAATAAACTATCAATACTGTTTTCCTGTGCATCTGCCAGTGGAACAATGATGATAAAAATAATAACCAGTATGGTTCTGTACAAGTGCATAAATAAATTAGACATTAAACCTTATATGCAGTATATCGCCATCATTGACAATATAGTTTTTACCTTCGACATTAAACTTGCCTGCATCCCTGCATGCCTGTTCAGTACCCAGGCTTACAAAATCATCATATCTCATCACTTCCGCTCTTATAAATCCTCTTTCCATATCAGAATGTATCACTCCTGCAGCCTGGGGAGCAGTCATTCCTTTCCTGATAGTCCATGCCCTTATTTCTTTGGGCCCCACTGTGAAAAAAGTCTGAAGGTCAAGCATTTTATATGCGCTTCTTACCAGTTTGTTAACCCCTGGCTCGGATAAACCAACATCATTTAAAAATTCGAGCCTGTCTTCATCATTATCCAGCTCAGATATCTCTGCTTCCAGGGCTCCTGCAATAATAATAATTTCAATGTCGCTACCCGAGAAGTGTCGTTTTACACTGTCTACAAATATATTGCCATTAACAGCTGATTCATCATCTACATTACAAACATAGATAACAGGTTTTATTGTAAGCAGGAAAAGGTCATCAATAAATCCTTTATCACCGGGTTTAAAATCAAAATCACGCACATTTTTCATTTCCTCAATATGACCTGTGAGTCGTTTAAGCACTTCAATACCTTTACGAGCATCAGGATCGCCGGATTTGGCAATTTTTTCCAATCTGACAATCTTTTTTGTAACAGATTCCATATCCTTTACCTGGAGTTCAAAATCAATATTCTCAAGATCACGTAGCGGGTCTACCGATCCGTCAATATGCGGAAGATTATCATCTTCAAAACACCTGAGAACATGAATCAGGGCATCAGCATTCCTTATATCACCAAGAAATTTATTTCCCACACCCTCACCCCTGCTGGAACCTCTTGCCAGGCCGGGGATATCGACAAATTCAATGGTAGTAGGTATTATTTTTTCCGTGGGCTGTAGTTTTTCCAGCTCACCAAGCCTGTAATCAGGTACCTTTATGGATCCAATATTCGAACGTGTAGCACTGAAGGCATATGTGTTTGTCTCAACTTTAGTATCAGATACACAGTTGAAGATTGTTGATTTACCCACGTTAGTAATACCTGTTATACCGCAATGAAGTGACATAAGAATGGAATATTAATGTTTGAGAAAGCAAATTTATTAAAAAGACATGTAAGACTTATATAATTATCTTTATACTTACGTTTATTATTTATGTAAATTTGATCAATGCATTACTTAGACCACTTTTTATGAAGATAAAGTTGCTTGGGAAATCCACTTTTCTACTATTATTACTCGTTTTAATTCACCTTACTGTTATAGCTCAGAATGAAGTCAGGACCAGGATACTTTTTATCCTTGATTGCTCCCAGAGTATGTCAGGCAGGTGGGAGAAGGACAAAAAGATAGATATAGCCCGCAGGTTTCTGTCAATGACCGTTGACAGCCTCGGCGCATATGACAATGTAGAGATGGCCCTGAGAGTCTATGGTCACCAGAGTGTTGTTCCTCCACAGGATTGCAACGACACCAGGCTTGAAGTACCATTCTCTCCCGGGAATGCCTACAGGATAAAAAGAAAAATGCTGAGCCTGTCTCCCAAAGGAACTACTCCTATAGCTAATTCACTGGCTGCCTCGGCAAATGACTTTACTGAATATAATAATTGCAGAAATGTAATAATACTTATTACAGATGGTATAGAGGCCTGCGATGGGGATCCATGCGCAGTGTCGCTGGAACTGCAGAAAAAAGGTATTATACTAAAGCCCTTTATAATAGGTATAGGCCTTGCCCCTGAGTTTGAAGATGCATTTAACTGCCTTGGTAGTGTTTATAATGCCAATACTGAAGAACGCTTTGAAGAAGTGCTTGATATCGTAATCACCCACGCTCTTACAGAAACATCCCTGCAGGTTAACCTTATAGATGGCTTTGGCTTCCCTTCTGAAACAGACATACCACTATCATTCTATAATTTAAAGACCGGCAGGTTGAAATATAACTTTATTCATACTATGAATCAAAGGGGGCTGCCTGATACTCTTAAAATAGATCCGCTGCCTGATTACAGTATAAAAGTACATACCATGCCCCCGGTAATACTCGATAGTCTCCAGCTCGCTCCCGGGAAACATAATATTGTGGCCATTGATGTACCCCAGGGTACACTGCAAATAAATCAGGAAAGAGGAAATCAGTATAAGGATCTGCAGTTTATCGTACGTCAGAGCAATAAAGTGAATACACTCTGCAGGCAGAAAATGAACGAAAAGAAAAAGTATATTACAGGTAAATATGATATCGAAATACCTACAATACCATTAACATTATTAAGAAATGTAGAAATTAAACCCGGCGAACTAACTAATATTTCATTGCCCCAACCGGGTATAATAACAATACTGGTAGATAACCCCGGCATATGTGAATTATTCCTGGAAAAAGATGGGGATATGGAATGGATATACACTATTGACACAAAGAGTAAAGCCATACCACTGGTAATGCTACCTGGCAGATACCGCGTTATTTACCGTGCTTTATACGCAAAAGCAACCCATTTCACTATAGAAAAATCATTCAGGATAGAGTCTGGAAGATCATCATCATTACGTATATTCTGAGCCCTTGATTAAACTTGCATAATTTTTGCGAATCAATTATCTAAAAAAAAGAATAAATTGAAGGAAGATATAACAGACCATCATATCCTTGAAGAATATAAAACAAACAGGGAAAACGGTTTCAGCCTACTGTTTGAAAAATACCATAAAAAGATATATTTTCACATAAGACGTATTGTAATCCTCCACCATGACGCTGATGATGTTATGCAGAACACCTTTATAAAAGTATGGAATAACCTGGACGGGTTCAGAAAAGAAAGTTCGCTTTATACATGGATCTACCGTATCGCAACAAATGAAGCAATTTCAATGGTCAAAAGAAGAAAGAATGAAAGCGGGCTCAGCCTTGATAACATGTCTGAATATTTCATGATATCTAAAGAAGGGGATAAATGGTTTGATGGAGATGAAGCAGAAAGAAAGCTAAGAAACGCAATACTGAAGCTTCCTGATAAACAAAAACTGGTATTCAACCTGAAATACTATGATGATATGAAATATGAAGATATGAGCAGGGTACTTAATACATCAGTAGGTGCTTTAAAAGCTTCATATCATCATGCCGTAAAAAAAATCGAAGATTATTTAAACAGTAATTAAACTAATAAGGAAAATAAACATCAAATATCTGATGACTGACAGGAGCAAAATAAAAGATAATAATCCCTTCATGGTACCTGACAACTACTTTGATGAAGTAAAAGAAGATATATTAAACAGGACCAGTGGGAAGATTAGTAAAAATGGTAAGAAAAATATTGTAAAGCTACTGAAGCCCGCACTCATGCTTGCGGCAGCAATGGTTGCCTTTGCAATTATTTCATATACCGTTCTCAAACTTCTTTTCCCTGAACATGATCAGGCAAAAGAACTTAATTATACCGAATTTCTATACCATGTTGACGAGGTTGAATTAATTGAAAAGCTTACTGAACAGAATGGTAGCTACAATTCAATGTTTGTGGATACGGATGAAATAATCATTTACCTTCTTGAACAGGATATAGAAATTGAATCAATAGTCGAATTATTAAATCAGGAAATATGAAAAAGTATTGTTTATTAATTATAATTTTTGTTTTCAGCCTGGCCACAGCTACGGCCCAGGAAAACAGGAGGGAAGTAATTGCAGCACAAAAAGTGGCATATTTTACCAGGCAATTAAGCCTCAGCCCGCAAGAAGCAAGGCTGTTCTGGCCTGTATATGACGAATTTACTGCAAAAAGAGATAAAATAGTTGAACAAAGAAATACTATTACACGTAATGTTGGAAAGAATTTCAGGAATATGTCTGAAAAGGAACTTGAAGAGGCAGGGGATGAACTTATCAGGCTTAACCTCCAGGAGGCTGAACTTAAAGCTGAATACCATAATAAATTCAAAGAAGTACTTACCCCGTCAAAAGTTGTTAGGTTATACCATGCTGAAAACGGTTTCAAGAATTATCTTCTTAACCAGTTGCGCAGCAGAAGGGAAAATATGCAGGCTAATCAAAGGAGAAAATTTCAATAACCCTTAAGAGGGGAATTCATAATTGCGTATGAACTCAGCCGATTTCTCTATTTCAGTATAAAGAACGCGGTCATTTTCAACAAATGTTATTTCTTTCCTGAAAGCAGCAAATATACTTTCTAAATAATCAGATGATTTTAATGGCCTCCTGAACTCAAGTGCCTGACTGGCACTTAATAATTCCACAGCCAGTATATTTTCCAGGTTTTCAACCACTCTTAAAAGCTTGGTGGCAGCATTAGCTCCCATACTTACATGATCCTCCTGCTCATTTGAAGAGGGTATTGAGTCAATTGATGCCGGTGTGGCAAGCTGCTTGTTCTGGCTTACTATTGAAGCAGCAGTATACTGCGGTAACATAAAACCACTATTAAGTCCGGGGTTCGCAATAAGAAACTCAGGCAGGTTACGCTGACCCGAGATAAGCCTGTAAACCCTTCGTTCTGATATACTTCCTAACTCGGCCAG
>DOZA01000191.1 GCA_003518245.1 Bacteroidales bacterium
CCACCGGAGCTGCTTCTTCTACTATTCCTGAAAACATATACTTTATTTTTACAGTTCAGGAGCAAAGATAAGGGTAAGATGACAAACAACCAACGGCATTTCCTATTTGAAAGACAGCTCCTCTCCGTTAGTCGCTTGCCCTGCTTGCCAGCAGCAGTTCAGAGACTTCAGGACGAAGGAGGGAACACCCATCAAAATTGAACGGGCTCCGCCCTGTTGAGTTATTGCAATTAAAACTCAACCCTCTCAACCTTTCTCAACTCACTCTCAACTCATTCTCAACTCCTTTTGTCCTTAGTCCTTTGTCTTTGGCCGGGGAACAGTTATAAATAAATCAGTATTTTTGGCGCATGAAAATGGACAGACGGATTGTAAAATTCATTAAGAAGCATCATGTGCTTACCGTGGCTACATGTGTGAATAATAAGCCGTGGACAGCTAATTGCTTCTATGCATATATGGAGGAGGAGAATTGCTTCGTCTTTATCACCGATGATGATACCAGGCACGGGAAGGAGTTTGATGCAAATCCCGGCGTGGCAGGATCAGTGGTGCTGGAAACAAAAATAATAGGTAAGATCAGGGGATTGCAGTTTGAAGGTGAAGTGTCGAAGCCGGATGAAGAATTATATGGTAAAGTAAGAAAAGCCTACCTTAAAAGATTCCCGGTGGCTATGCTTATGGAGACTAATCTGTGGGTGCTTAAGATTACACATGCCAAGCTGACGGATAACAGGCTGGGATTCGGGAAGAAAGTGAAATATAGAGGCTAAGGGTTCGAAAAAGGTTCCTCCTTCACTAAAGTTATGGCGGACAAGGTAAGAGGGGGTTGAGAAGAGGTTTACAAACAACCATTCAAATCCATTGAACCGTTGTCGTTCGTCGTTCGTCGAAAATTAATATCTTGTCTTATATTTACTGGGTTATGGAAAACAAAAAAAGGTTAGTGGTTTTAACAGGTGCCGGGATGAGTGCTGAGAGTGGTCTGCGTACGTTCAGGGAGATGGGTGGTCTGTGGGAGGAATATGATGTTACAGAGGTGGCCACACCCGAAGCATGGGAAAGAGACCCGGAGCTGGTACAAAGGTTTTATAATGAAAGACGTAAACAGCTCCTTGAGAGCGAGCCCAATAAGGGACACCGGGGGCTGGCTGGGCTGGAGAAATATTTTGATGTTCAGATCATAACACAGAATGTGGATGATCTGCATGAGCGGGCAGGCAACAGCAAGGTGCTGCACCTGCATGGTGAACTCAGAAAAGCACGAAGCTCAGCTGATCCTAACCTGGTATACGAGATTGAGGGCTGGGAGCTGAAGATGGGTGATAGCTGCGAGAAAGGCAGCCAGCTGCGCCCACACGTGGTATGGTTCGGTGAGCCGGTACCGGCAATGGTGGAAGCAGCACAGATAGCTTCTGAAGCTGATATATTCGTTGTAGTGGGATCATCACTCAATGTGTATCCTGCCGCCGGACTGATAGGCTATGCACCACAGAATGCCTCACTGTGGCTTATTGACCCTGAGAACGTGATGGCACCGGTAAACAGGCATGTGGAAATAATACAGGAAAAAGCAGGTAAGGGTGTTGAACTTTTAACAAGACGTTTATTAGACAAGTATGGAAAGTAAGAGGAAGATAATAGTTGCCGTAACAGGAGCGAGCGGGGCTGTATATGCAGAGAGCCTGCTGGAAAAGCTTGTGAAAATGCAAAATGAGATTGTGGAGGTGGCTGTGGTGTTTACGGAGAATGCAAGGGATATTTGGAAAATTGAGCTCGGCGACGAAGGACCAACGACCAGCGACGAACGGAAAGTGATTAAAGTGTATGATAATAAGAATTTTTATGCCCCTTTTGCATCGGGTTCGTCGAAATATGATACCATGATAATATGCCCGGCATCAATGGGTATGATGGGGCGTATAGCCAATGGTGTGGCTGATGACCTTATCAGCAGGGCTGCTGACGTGATGATGAAAGAGAGACGCAGACTTATATTGGTACCCCGTGAGACACCTTATAACCTTATCCATATAAATAATATGAAAATGCTGACGGAGGCAGGGGCAATAATACTGCCGGCAACACCTTCGTTCTACTCAAAACCAAAAACCATCAGGGAACTGGTGCTGACAGTTGTTGACAGGATACTTGACATGGCAGGGTTTGAGACACATGGATACAGGTGGGGAGAAGAGTAGGAAGAAAAGCTTCACCAGCCAATCAGGATGTGATGTGCATGAGTGAAATTATTTTTTATTATCTTGTGGGCGGTACAATCAATTCCAGGCCATGAACAGAATTTTCAGATCGTCAGCATTATTACTATTAATAGCTGTATTTGTTTTTTCGTGTAAACAAAAAGAACCACAAGAGATTATTTCTGAGACCACTTTCTCAACATATTTGGCTGATAGTGCAATAGCTGACACAGCAGTAGAGAAGCACGAGATATTCTATGGTTTGCTCACCCCGGTTGAGATAACAGCAATATTCAGTCGACTAGAAACAGCATATAATACTGATATACTTAACCCGGTTGAATCAGCTGAAAATTACCTGAGTGCCTCAAAGGCTGCCCTGAACCTTGGTATATATGGAGTGGACCTGAGCTATCTTAAGATGTTTGATCTGAATACGGAGATACTGAAGTATATGGTGGTAATAAGAAGGCTCAGTAACAGGTTAAACATTCCAACCGAATACCTTACCGATCCTCTTAATAAGATAGAGAAAAATATGTCAGATACCGATTCGGTGCTGAGCCTTGTCAACGAGTCATTTAAGAGAATAGAAAACCACCTTGAGCAGAATGACAGGAAAAGTACAGCCGGGCTGATGGTCCTGGGAGGATGGATAGAGGCCTTATATATATCAACCGATCTGCTGCTGGATACTGAAAACCCTGACCCTGAAGTGGTACAGAGAATAGCAGAACAGAAATATACACTGAATACACTCCTGAGTTTCCTTAAAAACTACTACGACGATCCTGTCGTTGTTTACTACACCAAAAAGCTCAAATTTCTTAAAAAATACTTTGATGACTTTGATATTTACTTTAAGAAAGACGATCTGGAAATAGACCGTGAAAAGCAGGTCCTGAAAGCCAGAGGGGCAGACCTTACCATTACTACGGAAACCCTGCATTCCATCAGGGATTATGCGGAGAAGATGAGAGGGGAGACGGTGGGCATATAGCTGTTTGAATAACAAAATTGGAAATATAATATATGCGTTTGTCGTTTGCCGTTTGTCGTCCCTGGTCAGTTGGAGCGGGCCTTGTTGAAAACTATATTGAATACTGATTTTGAGAAATAGCGTATATCTGTCCACAGGTGATGTTTATCCCAGGCTTCGAGGTAGCGCATCTCGGAGGCTTCTATCTCTTCCATGTCGCAGGGCATATCGTGATAGAATGGTGGTACCAGACCGGGTTTGTAGTTTATTCTTTTTTTCTTCAGCTCATCCGAATACAGGTTGAAATACTGCTCGCTCAGAGGCCTAACACCTACAAGCTTCATATTACCCTGCAGGAAATTTAGCAGCATGGGTAATTCATCAAGCCATACCTTACGTGAAAAGGCACCCCATGATGCTATCCTGAAATCATTTTTGAACTTGCCTCCTTCTTCAAGACTATATAGTCCGTATACATAATCCTGTATATATTCTGAATAGGGATGCATGGTACGCAGCTTATATACCTTTATACGCTCACCCTTTTTGCCTATGCGTGGTAATGCAATAAGCAGACCGTAGCTCTTATTGTAGATATTAAGAGGCTCTCCGTTCTTTCGTCCTTCTATATAAAGGTACCCGTTAATGAAGGACTCATTGCTGATGGCAAAGCCTGCACGCACCATGCGGCCCAGTGCCTCGGCCCTGGACATAACAACATTCTTACCTTTAGTAAGTGACAGGTATATCCACCTGGTTAACCTGAGCTTGGGGAATACCCTCTTGACAATAAAGTCGCCTGTATAATACAGGTAATTTAATATGAGGGGGTATTTATTTAATATACGTCTTTTTCTCAGGTTTTTTGTTTCCACACAGCACATGAAGTAACCGTCATGCCTGACCTTATGATTTACTGCATCAAGAAAATGATCCAGGTCCTTAATATCATTAATACGTTTCAGGTTAATGATATATTCATAATCATTCTGAGGCAGGGAGGTAATATTAAACTGGGTGGTTGTTGAGACGATACGTGAATGACCATTGAGCTTCGCTTTTGCTATATTAAGTATCCCATTAGCCATCTCCTGCCCGCATTCTTCATTGAGGGCTTCTCTAATTTCCGGTATAACGATCTTAAAAACTTCTTCACTTATACTCCTGGTATCAGTCTCCCCCACCATCTCTTCTTCCGTGAGCTTGCGTATTGTCTCATAAATCTTCCTGGGCTGGTAATCCTGCAACGATGCTTTCTTCATGGAGATATAAACAGTGCCCACCACCAGCTCGAGAAATGTGGCCAGTGCTGCTGTGCCGAACATCACCAGTCGTGAATGGCCTCCCATATCAAACGCAATAAGCATTAATGATGCTATGGATAGTGATAAAAGATTAGTTATTATTGTACGGCTGAAGAGGGAACGCAAATTGACAATCTTTCCGCGGTGCATCTTACCACCCACTATGGATACGATGATCCACAGGCCTGCAAGAATAAGGAAGAAATCTATATGGGTGGGCAGGTAGTGGCTTTTGCTGGCGGGTTTGATCCATACCATAATAATGAAGGATGCCGCCAGAATAATGATATCCAGTAATACAGTGATAATCCGGAAGGATCGCTTATGCATCAAAATTGATTTTTAGACATTGTAAAAGTACTCCTTTTTTTGACCGGGGTCAAGTTAAAATAGTTGCATTATTAAAACGAATTAACTCCACCGGTCCCGGGTAACTCCGGACCACCCCCTTAAAAGGGGAATCCCAAATTAGTACCCAAAGGTTATACCCATATTGAAAATAGTATTCGTGCCGTAGAAATATTCTGATGACCAGTCTTCGTTGCCGGTGATATTGCTATGGATAAGCGATGCGCTAATATAAAGGTCGTTGATCAGCTGGTATGACAGTTTTAAACCGTAGGTAGTGCACTGCCATTCAATGGTTTCGATGAGCGGGTTGCCCAGCCTGTCGCCACCAAGGGCAGTATAGTCGGGTCCGCGTATGGCGTCGGTAAAGAACAATTTTATACTGGCCGTGCGCAGGGGTTTGTAATCAAGGGCGATATACCACTCCCTGGAGTTATCCTTAAGATAATGACCCATATTGAAATTATTTGTTTCAAACGTCAGGGTAGGTACATAATGCCTGAAAACAAGTGGGAAAGTGTATGTAAATTCAGTTATTAAACCCAGGTTCTCCACAGGTAAATTGCTCAAATGAAACCCTGCCTTATAGCTAAAGAAATTATATTCATCAGGGTCCCATATCCTGGATACTGACAGCTCATCAATAAACAGGGTCGCGTAAAGATGAAGGTTCCTGACCTGCCTTGAGCTGATATCTATAAACATCTGCGAATTCATATTATCTATACCCGAATTATAGGTATGATCGACTGACTTATAAAAGAATACGGGAATAAGATAAACGGGGTGAAAATCATAATCAGAGTATATTATTGAGTTGCCTGCTGACACCCATAAGCCCCTGAAGGGCCTGAAAGAGAACATGTTGGCAGCAATAAATTTCATGTGATACACCTCACGGTAATCGGTACCATAGGCATTGTTTACCCAGTATGAGCGTGTACTGTCGACAACCATTGAATTGAGTATGCCATGAAAATAATTGAAGCTGAACCAGTCTGTTGGCTCCAGGTGCATCCTGAACTGGAAGAAGGTGGGTGTATGACCTCCGAAGATATTAGCACCATTATTATTATTACCCCACTGTAGCCGATCTTTCACCATGGCAAGGTAACCTGTCTTCCATCCATAAGCTGCTCCTCCCTGCATCTCGCTCCAGTCGGTACCAAGCTTAATATGCCCACCTTCCCTTTTTGTAAGATATTCCGGTTTGCCGAGAAGGGGCTTCTCATGGTTATCACGCAGCGAGGCAAAGAAACTCCAGTTGCCGTAATATGACCATGCTTCAGCTCCGTTGCGCCAGTAGGAGGCCCTGCCATTTGAATTAAAGAAAGCTTCACCCCCTAGTATTGGATTAACAGTAAGGGTAAACTTATCATCGGTATAATATAAAAGGTCTTTGCGCTTGTCCCAGTCTATGTCCTCATTTATTTCCTTACCAAAATCCCTGAGATAAAAATCCAGCTCTTTCTGTTGCCTGGTACTAAGCTTATCACGCTGCTTATCTGCTGACTGCAGCATTTCAGAGATAGCCATGCGGCTGTAGGGTTTTACCACGGAGTTAAGTTCGAACAGGCNNGACCATACGACTGTATGGTTTAACTACCGAGTTCAGCTCAAATATGCCTTCGATGGCTAGCTCGTCGATGAATTCATATACTCCCTTGTTAGTAACATCGTGAGGTATGTACTGGGCCTTGATGGCAGTTGCCATGGTAAGAAGCAGTATTGGAATAAGTATCCTTAAAGGCATGTGGGTGTTTTGAGCATAAAAATACCAAATTTAATCGACTAACGACGAACGACAAAAGA